>CAYGNB010000539.1:0-1975 GCA_964351135.1 uncultured Rhodobacterales bacterium
CCCCGCCGCCCATGACGTAGTTCACGAAGGAAAAGATCGGGTCGATATAGATCGCAAAGAGACAGCCCAGCACCACGCCGAAGGCGGTCCCGACCAGCCCGGTGAAGGCACCGCAGATAAAGAACACCCGCATGACCGAGCCCTCGCTCAGCCCGATGGTGCGCAGAATACCGATATCGCGGCCCTTGTTCTTGACCAGCATGATCAGGCCCGAGACGATATTCATCGTCGCGATCAGCACCAGGATCGACAGGATCACGAACATCACGTTGTCCTCGACCTCGAGCGCGCGCAGGAACCCGCCCGAGGCATCGCGCCAGGTCCAGGCCAGCGCCCGGTCCCCCGCCGCCTCCAGCAGCGCGGGCACCATCATCCCCACCGCATCCGGGTCAGCCACCATCACCTCGATCTCGTCGGCGCGCCCCTCGCGGTTGAAATAGCTCTGCGCCTCGGCAAAGGGCATGTAGATCCGCGTGCGGTCGATATCATAACGCCCGGCGGAAAAGACATAGACCACCTCATAGGCGTTCACGCGCGGACTGGTGCCAAAGGCGGTGCGCACGCCTTCGGGCGATATCAGCTTGACCCTGTCACCCACCGTGACACCGATCTCGCGCGCCACGCCGACGCCTATCGCAATCCCCTCGCCGAACCGGGCGAGATCGCCATAGGCGACCTCGCCTTGGGCAATGCCGGGCAACGATTCGATATCCGCCTGCGAGATGCCCAGCACCTCGACACCCGCGTTACGCCCGCCCGCCGAGATCATCACCTGCCCGCGCACCAGTGGCGCGGCGCGGGTAACGCCCGGCACCCCGGCCACCCGCGCGGCCATGCCGTCGTAATCCGCAATCGTCCGGTCGATGCCGCCGGTCTCGGTTTCCTGCGGCGACTGATACAGCGTCACATGCGCGTTCGCGCCCAGGATCGTGCCAACGAACTGTGCCCGAAAGCCCGAACGCACCGCCAATGTCGCGATCAGCGCGAAGACCGCCAGCGTGATACCGATCAGGCTGATCCAGGTCATCACGCTGACCCCGCCCTCGGCCCGGCGCGCGCGCAGGTAACGCCAGGCGATCATCCATTCGAAGGGGGCGAAGGGGGCGGTATTCCGTGCCATCTGCAGTCCTGCTCCGGGTTCGGTGCGGAAGGTGTGGTCAAGCGGCGCCGGGGTCAACCCACGGTCCGGGTCGGCACCCGTGACCGGCGGGTTTCGCCGGATTCTCGCCCCGGCATCAGACGCCGCTATCCGGCCGGTAGATGGCCGCGATCTTCTGCACAGCGGCCTCGGGCGGCAGTTCCTCGCTTTCGCCCGTCCGGCGGCTGGTCAGTTCGACGACGCCGTTCTTCAAACCGCGCGGGCCTACCGTGATCCGCCAGGGCAGCCCGATCAGGTCCATGGTGGCGAACTTGCCGCCCGCGCGTTCCTTGCGGTCGTCGTAAAGCGGATCGAGCCCCAGCGCGGTCAGCGCCGCATAGATCCGGTCGCAGGCGGCGTCCGCCGCCTCGTCGCCCTGTTTCAGGTTCACGATACCGCAATGGAACGGTGTAACGCCCTCGGGCCAGATAATGCCGTTGTCGTCATGGCTAGCCTCGATGATCGCGCCCGCCAGCCGGCTGACGCCGATCCCGTGGCTGCCCATGTGCACCGGCACGGGTTTGCCGTCGGGCCCCTGGACAGTGGCACCCATCGGTTCAGAATACTTGGTGCCGAAATAGAAGATCTGGCCCACTTCGATCCCGCGTGCACGGCGCTGGCGCTCGGCCGGGACCTGTTCCACGAACCGTGCCTCATCATGGGTTTCGTCGGTGCGCGCATAGAGCGCGGTGAACTCCTCCATCACGGCGCGGCACTGTTCGACATTGTCATAGTCGATTTCGCGGTCGCCCAGCCGGATGTCGGTCACCGCGCTGTCATAAAAGACCTCGGATTCGCCGGTATCGGCCAGCACCAGGAATTCATGGGTGTCGTCGC
>CAYGNB010000540.1:0-1971 GCA_964351135.1 uncultured Rhodobacterales bacterium
AGAAGTCGATCGTTTTCAGACGTTCCTCGGTGATCGACATCGACGCCATGATCGCGTCGATCTGCTGACCGGTCAGCGACGGGATGATGCCATCCCAGGCGACCGGAGTGATCACGCAATCCAGTTCGGCGGCGGCGCAGACCGCATTGATCACCTCGATTTCCCAGCCGACCCAGTTGCCCGACGAATCGAGCGAGGCGAAGGGCGGATAGGGCTCGGCGGCGATGCCGATCTTGACCTCTTCGGCCACCACGGCCCCGACGCCCAGCGTTGCGGCGGCAATCCCCGCCGCGATGATTGTCTTGAGTTTCATGTGATTGCTCCCTGTTGGTTTGGTTGTCTGCGGTTTCGTATCAGGTGACCGACGCGAGAAATTGCTGCAACCGCGCCGATTGCGGATTGCCGAATACCTCTGCGGGCGGTCCCTGTTCCTCGATCCGGCCCTCGAACAGATAGACGACGTGATCGGCCACCTCGCGGGCAAATTTCATTTCATGTGTGACCAGCAGCATGGTGCGCCCCTCGCCCGCCAGATCGCGGATCACGGTCAGCACCTCGCCCACCAGCTCGGGGTCGAGCGCCGAGGTCGGTTCGTCGAACAACATCACCGCCGGATCCACCGCGAGCGCACGCGCGATAGCCGCACGCTGCTGCTGCCCGCCCGACAGGAACGCGGGAAAGGTATCGGCCTTGTCGCCCAGCCCCACGCGCGCCAGCAGTTCATGGGCGCGGGCGATAGCCTTGTCCCTTGGCACCTTCAGCACATGCACCGGCACCTCGATCACGTTTTCCAGCAAGGTACGATGCGTCCAGAGGTTGAAGGCCTGGAACACCATGCCCAGCCGGGTGCGGATCCGTTCGATCTGGCGGCGGTTGGCCGGGGTACCGTCAGCGCGCATCGCGATTTCCTCGCCGCCGACGATGATCCGGCCCGATGTCGGTGTTTCAAGGAAATTGATACAGCGCAGGAAAGTGGATTTACCCGATCCGCTGCCGCCGATGATCGCGACCACGTCACCCTTGCGCGCAGTCAGCGATACGCCTTTCAGGACCTCCAGCTTGCCAAAGGTCTTGTGCAGATCCTCGACCCGGATCGCCTCGTCCGGGTGTGCAGAAACAGAATCGGGCGCATCAGCAGTCTTGGCAGTCAGCGGCAAAATCCGTCCTCGTTCGCTTTTTCGGCTTGTAGTAAGGCCCAGCCAAAGCAATTATGCAAGTGTATAATTCCAATCGCCCCAGCAGAGTTCCGCCACGACATGCACGACCGCCGAAAATTCAGACGCGAACCCGCCAGCCAGCGGCGCGATGACCTGATCCGTGCGACGCTGACGCTGATCGGCGAACAGGGCCTGCAGGCGGCCACGGTGCGGGCGATCGCAGAGCGCGCAAATGTCACCCAGGGGCTGATCCGGCACTATTTCTCGACCAAGGAGGACCTGCTGGCGGCCGCCTACGACCACCACATGCGCGACCTGACCGACCGGACCAGCGCCGCCACCAAAGGGGCGACGACCGCAGCCGGGCGCCTGGCGGGCTTTGTCGCCGCCGGTCTGTACCCGTCGGTTGCGGATGGGCATGCGGTGGCGCTGTGGGCGGGGTTCCTGAACATGGTACGCCACGATGCACGGATGAAAACGACGCACGAACGCACTTATCGCGATTTTCGCGACCGGCTGGAGGCGCTGATCGGCGCGGCGCTGGCCGAGGCCGGACGCCATCCGTCGCAGGACGATCTGCGGCGCATGGCCATTGCCAGCAATGCGGTGATAGACGGGCTGTGGCTCGAGGGCGGCGCGCTGCCCGAGGCATTCCCCCACGACAATCTGCCCGAGATCGGCCTGCAATCGGTCGGCGCGATCATCGGACTGAACCTGAAGGAAGAAAGGAACGCGGCATGAGATATGCGACGATCACCGACCGGCTGGCCGGCCTGGGCGCCGACAAGTGGGAAGTGCATCTGCGCGCCCGCGC
>CAYGNB010000541.1:0-1964 GCA_964351135.1 uncultured Rhodobacterales bacterium
GGACGGCCTCGTAGCTGTGCACCCGGTTGAGGAATGTGCCCGACGGCAGGTCGCCATAAGGGTTCTGGTCCGAGAGCGGCGCGCCGTAATTCTCGGTGTTCCAGCCCTTGCAGGCGACCACGCAGGCATGGCAGCCGACGCAGGTGTCGAGGTCGATCACCAGGCCCATCTTGCGGTCGGTGTTGCCGGGAAGGTCGGTCATTGCAGCAATCCTCCGGCTTTGGGGCAGGCGTGGGCCGGGGGCGCTGCCCCCGTCGCCTGCGGCGACTCCCCCGGAGTTTTTCGGGCAAGATGAAGGTGATACGTCATTTGCCCACCTTCCAGCGCAGGTCCTTGGGACCGGTACCGACCGGCGATTTCAGGGCCGGGAAGGCGGGCTGGCTCCCATTGGGCGGATCGGCCTTCTCGATCCGGACCTTGAGGTCGAACCATGCGGCCTGGCCAGTGATCGGATCGGAATTGGACCAGCGCATGCCATCGCTCTTTTCGGGCAGAAGCTCTCCGATCAGGTGGTTGAGCAGAAAGCCTTCGCGGGACTCGGGTACATCGGGTTCGAGCGCCCAGGCGCCCTTGCGTTTGCCGATGGCGTTCCAGGTCCACACGGTATTGTCGTTGAGTGCGGCCATTTCCATCACCGGTACGGTGATCTCTCCATGCGGCGACGTCACTCGCGCCCAATCGCCGTCCTGCAGCCCGTGTTCGCGCATCAGCCGCGTCGGAAGGTAGAGCGGGTTGCGGCCGTGGATCTGCCGCAGCCAGGCGTTCTGGGTGCCCCAGGAATGATACATCACCATCGGTCGCTGGGTCAGGGCATGGACCGGATAGGCGGGATCGTCGTCGCAGGCGGGCGTCCAGACCGGCAGCGGGTCCATCGCCGCGCGCAGCCGGTCGCGCATATGGTCGGGAGGCTGGCGGTCTCCATGCCCTTCGGCGGCCCGCTGGAACCGGCGCATCGGTTCGGCATAGAGCTGGAACAGGTAAGGCTGGGGGCTGTCATAGATGCCCAGGTCCACCGCCCAGTCCTGATAGGCGCGATTCCACGGTTTGTAGAACTGGGCCTCGTCCGGGATGTGGCCGATCCAGAAGCCGCCGTTTTCGATATAGCGGTCGAGCTGGTCGGGATTGGGGGCGCCGCGCCCCACGGCGTCACCGTCGCCGCGCCAGCCCGCCAGCGGGCCGATGCCGGGCTTGCGTTCGTGGTTAACGATGTAGTCGGCGTAATCGGCATACCTGGCGCTGCCGTCATCGGTTGTGAAGCCCGGCAGTTTCAGCCGGACACCCAGGTCGATCAGGACCGACTGGAACCCGCGCACGCCGGCATGGCCGTCGCGTTCGGGGTCGATCACCGGCCAGCGGATCGCGTCCGCCGCTGCCTCGGCCTCGCAGATCGGGCGGTCGAGCAGCGAAATGCAGTCGTGGCGTTCGAGGTAGGTGGCATCCGGCAGCACGAGGTCGGCATAGGCGACCATCTCGGAGGAATAGGCATCCGAATAGATGATGCGCGGGATCACGTAATCTCCGTTCTCATCGGTGTCGGTCAGCATCTTCATGGTGCCGTCGGTGTTCATCGACGAGTTCCACGCCATGTTCGCCATGTAGAGAAACAGCGTGTCGATGCGATAGGGATCGCCGGCATGGGCGTTCGAGATCACCATGTGCATCAGCCCGTGGACCGACATCGGGTTTTCCCAGGTGAACGCCTTGTCGATCCGGGCCGCGCTGCCGTCGGGCTTCAGCGCCAGATCCTCGGGGCCGCGCGGAAAGCCCAGATGCGGCCCGTCCAGCGGGCTGTCGGGGGCGCTGGCGCTGTGCGGCGTGGGATGGGCGTGAACCGGTTTGGGGTAGGGCGGTTTGAACCGGAACCCGCCGGGCGTTTCGACCGTGCCCAGCAGGATCTGCAGCAGGTGCAGCGCGCGGCAGGTCTGGAACCCGTTGGAATGGGCCGAGATGCCGCGCATGGCGTG
>CAYGNB010000542.1:0-1959 GCA_964351135.1 uncultured Rhodobacterales bacterium
CCTCGCCGCCCCAATACCACCACTGACGGTAGTAATGCGACTGGTCGCAGCAGACGCGGAACAGGGTCTGCAGATCTTCGGGCAGTTCGTTCCAGCGATCCATATTGGCAAAGAACGACCCGGCCCACGCGCCCGAAATGTTGTTGGTGAGGAAATAGTTGGTCACGTCGGCCCAACCCACCGTGTAATCCTCGGTGATCCCAGACCAGGCGATGCCGTCGAGTTCGCCGGTCTGCACGGCAACCTCGATGTCTTCCCAGGGCAGCGTTACCGGCACCACGCCGAACTGGCTGAGGAACCGCCCCGCGGTGGGGAAGGTAAAGACACGCTTGCCCTGCAGGTCGGCGAGGCTGTTGATCGGGTCCTTGGTGGCGAAATGGCACGGGTCCCAAGCCCCGGCCGAGATATGTTTCACCCCGACCTTGGAATATTCCTCGTCCCAGATCTCGTTCAGGCCGTACTGGTTGAACAGCACCGGCACATCCAGCGAATAGCGCGAGGCGAACGGGAAATAGCCGCCGAACACCGTCACCTCGGTGGGCGAAGCCATCGAGTCGTCATCCGATTGCACCGCGTCGATGGTCCCTTTCTGCATCGCGCGGAACAGCTCGCCCGTGGGCACCAGCTGGTCGGCATAGAACAGCTCGATCTGCATCCGGTCACCGGCGATCTTGTTGAACATCTCGATCGCGGGATCGATCACATGGGCGGCCAGTGCCGGGCCGGCATAGGTCTGCATCCGCCAGGTGATCTTGTCTTGCGCGATGGCCGGGGTGGCCAACGGCGCGGCCGCGGCGCCCAGCGCCGAGGTCTTCAGGAAATTACGACGTGTTGTCATGTCTTTCAGTCTCCTCTGTCGGACTTGGTTCAATGGCCGGGCCCGCCGGGCGCCAGCCGCCTGAATCCTTCCCGGAGCCGTTGCGGCGCGTTCTCGCGAAGGATGTCGCCATGCGCGAGCACGACGATGTCGGGTTGCCAGTCCAGCATCCGGGCCAGCGCGGCGCGCAGCTTGTCCCGATTGCCGGCAAAGGACATCCAGATGTCCAGTGGCATCTTTCCGTTGGGGGCGAGGATACCCGCCATCCGGGCAAGGGGCCGCACCCAGAGGGGCAGATCCTTGCCATGCATGTTTTCGATCAGGTCGGTCAGAACCAGTGTGCGGCTCTTCCGGTGGAAAAAGACGACCTCGGTATGGGCCTTGCTGCCATGCACGATCAGCTGGTCGATCTCACCCGACCAATCCGCCGCGGCAACGTCGCCCAGATCGCGGTCGAACGAAATCGCGACCCCACGGCTCGCGGCGCGTTCGCGCACACCGGGCGAGGCCCAGCTAATCGCGTCCGGATATCTCGCGGCCCATTCGCCGATATAGGCATAGTGGATCCAGTTCGGCGACACGAGATGCCGGACAGGACCCAGCGCCTCCAGTGCCGCTGCCAGATCCGCCGAATAGGCGATGGGCGAATGCAGGAAGAGATCGCCGTTCGCCAATCGGATGACGGTCATCCGGGTCGGGAAAGGGATCCGGTAGAAATCGATGACCGGGCCATCGACGATCCAGATATCCTCGCCCAGCGGCGTCAGGGTGGCGGCCTCATTTGCCATAGACGGTCTCCGGCAGCCACAGGGCGATCTGCGGAAAGGCCATGATCAGCGCCAGTGCCAGCACCATCACGCCGACAAAGGGTGCGATGGAACCGTATATGTCGCGCAACGTGATATCGGGTGGCGCCATCGCGCGCATCAGGAACAGGTTGTAACCGAAAGGCGGTGTCATATAGGCGATCTGCGTTGTGATGGTATAGAGCACACCATACCAGATCAGGTCGAAACCCAGCGCCTTGACCAGCGGCACATAGAGCGGCGCGACGATCACCAGCATGGCGGTGTCATCGAGGAACGTCCCCATCAGCAGGAATGACAGCTGCATCAGGATCAGGATCATCCACGGGTCCAGCC
>CAYGNB010000543.1:0-1946 GCA_964351135.1 uncultured Rhodobacterales bacterium
CCTCGGCGCGCTGCGGATCCGAGATGCGGGTCGCTTCGGTCAGCAGCCGACGCAGCGATTTCAGGGTCAGCAGGCGCGCGAAGTTGCGTTTGATGACCTCCAGCAGATGCGTTGCCAGGATTTCGGGCGGGGTCACGATGGTAGCCCCCGCCAGCGCGGCGGCCTCGCGGTCGGCAGGTGACAGCCAGCGTGCCGGCGCGCCATAGACCGGTTCCGTCACATCGTTGCCCTCGGGCAGCGAATGGGGTGTGTCCGGTGTCAGGGCGAGCACCAGGTCGGGATGCAGCACGCCCCTTACCTGTTCGACCCCCTGCACGCGGATCAGATAGGTGCCTGCGGGCAGTTCCGGCTGATCGGTCAGCCGGATATCGGGCAGGATCATGCCGAATTCGGTTGCGACATGGGTGCGCATGTTGGCGATCCGCGTGTCCAGGCCGGTGCCGGGGTCGAGCGCCATGCCGACCAGATCGGGCGCGAATTCTACATGCACGTCGTCGAGATCGAGAATATCGCCGATCGGGGGCGGTCCGGCATGTTCCGGTTGCGCCGCATTCTGGGTGTGCTCCAGATCTTCCCGGGCCGCGCGCTGGCGCAGTTTGTGGGCGGTGAATGCCAACACACCGCCGCCGAGTATGAACGGCAGGAAAGGCAGCCCCGGAACCAGAGCGAACAGCGCCATCAGCACTGCGACCGTAAACAGGGCGGCGGGGTGACGGCCCAACTGATCGAAAAGGGCCAGATCGGTTGCCCCTTGCGTGCCGCCGCGCGCGAGGAGAAGCGCCGAGGCGATGGAAATGATGACGGCCGGAATTTGCGAAACCAGCCCGTCTCCGACCGTCAGCACAGCATAGGTTTCGAATGCGGATCCGATGGGCATGTCGTGCACGATCACACCCATGGCCAGCCCCATCACGAGGTTCAGCAATGTGATTAGCAGGCCGGCGACGGCATCGCCCTTGACGAATTTCGATGCGCCGTCGAGCGATCCGAAGAAGGTGGTTTCGCGTTGCTCGGTCTCGCGCCGCGCCTTGGCCTGTTCGTGGTCGATTGCGCCTGCCGACATGTCGCTGTCGATTGCGAGTTGTTTGCCCGGCATACCGTCCAGCGCGAAACGCGCGCCGACTTCTGCCATCCTGGCCGCGCCTTTGGTAATCACCATGAAGTTCACGATCAGCAGGACGCCGAACACCACCAGGCCCAGGAACACGCTGCCGCCCATGATGAACTGGGCAAAGCCCTGGATCACATTGCCAGCCGCGCCCGGCCCGGTATGGCCCTGGCCGATGATCAGCTTGGTCGACGAGACGTTGAGAGACAGGCGCAGCATCAGCGATGTCAGCAAAATGGTTGGAAAAGAAGAGAAATCGAGCGGTCGCTCGATGAACAGCGTGATGGTGAATATGAGGATGGCCAGCGCAAAGGATGCGGCCAGACCTATGTCCAGCACCCAGGCGGGCATTGGCAGGATCATCATCACGATGATCGCCATGAGCGCCAGGGCGAGCAACACGGTCGGGCTGAAGAGGTTTCTGGCGTCGAGCAGCGGCACGATTGATCCCTCAGTTCAGAGCAATGAACACGGCGCCGGTACGCGTGGTTCCCAGCGGGACCAGCGAGCCGGGTCGCTGGTGGCCGGCTTCCATGAGCGGACGGACCGGGTCGAGGATGCCGCGAACACCCGGCGCAACGTCCTCAGCCGCCCCCGGGGTTGCGGGCAGGTTGGCG
Source organism: uncultured Rhodobacterales bacterium (assembly GCA_964351135.1). Classification (GTDB taxonomy): domain Bacteria; phylum Pseudomonadota; class Alphaproteobacteria; order Rhodobacterales; family Rhodobacteraceae; genus Pukyongiella. The sequence continues at coordinate 1,726 of CAYGNB010000543.1, forward strand.
AAAACACGTCCGAACCGCTGTGCATACGCGTTGGCAAGGGCCGGGGTTCGGGAATGATAGGCGCCCGCGGCGCGATGCCAGTCGCCATACTCCTCGAACAATTCGCGCAGAAACCGCGCGGCATAGATGGCGTTGTGAGCCGGATCGAACATCTCGGCCACGGAACTGAAAGCATGGCCGTGCCAGCGGTAGTTGATCTGGAAACAGCCGACGTCAAAGCT
>CAYGNB010000544.1:0-1942 GCA_964351135.1 uncultured Rhodobacterales bacterium
GACCCGGCAACGGGAACGATCTACATGCCGCTGGAATCGATCCGTTTCTTTGACGACATCGCCACCCTGACCGCCTGGTTCCACGGCCGTGGCTGCAAGCAGGATTATGTGCATTCCTATCTCTGGGCGCTGCTGCGCAAGGGCAGGGCGATGCCGTCGCCGCTGCGCGCCTTTGCGCTCGACAGGGATACACTGCTCGCCGATCCCTATACCAACAGCCTGTCCGACCGGTTCTATTCCTCTGGCCTGCTGTTCATCCTTGCCCATGAAACCGGCCATCTCGTGCTGGGGCATCGCGCGGGCCTGACCGCGGGGGCATCCCAGGCGCAGGAGATTGCGGCCGACGATTTTGCCACCCGGCATTTTGCCTCAGTGGGCACGATGCCGATGGGAGTACTGATCTACTACCTTGCGGCCTGGTGGCGCGATCCCGAAGGCAGCGCCGCCGCTGTGGGCACGCATCCCGTATCGGCCGCCCGCATTCGCGCGCTGGCGCGGCACATGCTGAACGATCCGGTGGCATTTTCCCATGCCGAGGAGGATGCCGGTCCGGTGGCGCAGCAGCGCGTGCGCGACGTGGCTGTTCTGTTGAACGGGGTTGCGGACAGCATCGACGAGGACGGGATGCTGTCGCTGATGCCCCGGTCGCTCGACCGGGATTATCCGGCCAGCCGGTTCCCCGCGGCCTGCCCGGCGGATTAGCCGCCGGTCGCGGCGCTACATCGAAAAGGACGTGCCGCAGCCGCAGGACGACGTGGCGTTCGGATTTTCGATCACGAACCGTGCGCCGATCAGTTCATCCGCAAAATCGATGACCGCATTTTCGAGGAACGGCAGCGAGATCTGATCGACCACCACCTTCTGCCCCTTGCCCTCGAGCACGAGGTCGCCATCGCCCGGTGCGTCCAGCACGATGTCGTACTGGAACCCGGAACATCCGCCGCCTTCCACGGCGACGCGCAGGGCCTGACCCTGTTCGGCGGCTCCGATTTCGGCCAGCCGTTCAAAGGCGCGGTCGGTGACTTTCGGCGGCAGGTTCATCGCGGAATCCTTGCTGGTTCATTGGGCGGTTTCAAAGCCCCGCGCCCTGCAATATAGAAATCCCAGGGACCGGGGACAAGGAATTGACGGGTCATGAACGCATCATTTGCGACCGATCCGGCGCGCAGCCGCGGGCGGCTGGTGCCCGAAGAGGAAAGCAGTTTCAGATCCTGTTTCCAGCGCGACCGGGACCGGATCATTCATGCGGGCGCGTTCCGGCGGCTCAAGCACAAGACGCAGGTATTCGTCGAACACGAGGGTGATCTTTTTCGCACCCGGCTGACCCATTCGATCGAAGTGGCGCAGGTGGCACGCACCATTTCGGGCGCGCTGGGGCTGAACCCGGAACTGACCGAGGCGGTGGCGCTGGCCCATGATCTGGGTCACACGCCGTTCGGGCACACGGGCGAGGATGCGCTGCACGCGCTGATGGTGCCCTATGGCGGGTTCGACCACAATGCGCAGGCGATCCGCATCGTCACCGCGCTGGAACGGCACTATGCCGAATTCGACGGTCTGAACCTGACATGGGAGACGCTGGAGGGCATCGCCAAGCATAACGGTCCGGTAACCGGCGACCTGCCCTGGGCGCTGGCCGAATGCAATGCGGCGTTCGATCTGGAACTGTGCAGCCACGCCGGGGCCGAGGCGCAGGTGGCGGCGTTGTCGGATGACATCGCCTATAACAACCACGATCTGCACGACGGATTGCGGGCCGGGCTGTTTACCGATGACGAGATCGCGAGGCTGCCCATTGTGGACGCGGCTTATGATGCGGTCGATACGCTTTATCCTGGGTTGGATGCCGCCCGCCGCCGGCACGAGGCGCTGCGGCGCGTGTTCGGGGTGATGGTGTCGGATGTGATCGACACCTCGCGCGTCCAGCTCGAAGGGTCGGGCG
>CAYGNB010000545.1:0-1168 GCA_964351135.1 uncultured Rhodobacterales bacterium
ATCTCTCTCAAGATGAGGTTGTAGAGAAGTCCATCGCTATTCTCGAACAGGTGAAACTCAGACGTGGCTGCGTTTCCATTAACTGGCACGATCGGGCTGCTGACGCTGACTATAATTGGTTTCCCGCCTATTTGGAGATCGTTCGGTGGGCAAAGGAAAATGGATTTAGTTTTCAGACGTTTTCGGATGCTTATGCTCACTATGGAGACACAGTAAATGTCTAGTCGTTCCGTCACGCTTGAAGGCTATGTACGACTTGGAGCTTTGCGATGGCTTCATGGTCTTGATCTAAATCCAGACTCGAGAACCTACGGTGTGGCTGACCGCGAATATTGGAGCTGGAAAACTAAGGACTTTGCCAATGGAACTTTTCAAGGGGGCATTGCCGGATTCGTTGATGCATTGCCGTTGCTTGAGATGAACTCCTTGGAGGCCAGAAAAGTCGTTTCAGCGTGCTTAAAGGGTTCTAGATTTATTCAGAGAGGCAACGGTACATTTGAAGAAGCCTATCCCTTTGAAAGTTCTTACGCTGTGACGGGTCTGGTGGTATTTAATCTCCTTTATTCATATTTCAGAAGATCGGACCTGTTTGGTGGGGAAAGTGTAGGTCTTCTGCGGGACATATGCGAGCCTGCTATCCGTTTCCTAAAAAAAACCCCTGAGACACATGGATTAATATCCAATCACGTTTGTACGACTAAGATGGCCTGCTTGTTGGGAGAGCGGTTTTTGGACTCGCTGCCGGCCACAAGTTATCAAGAGGTGCTGGATCTTCAGGAATCGGAAGGTTGGTTCCCGGAATACGATGGTGCTGATCCGGGCTACCAAACTCTGCTAAATCACTATTTGCTTGCGACTTTGGTTGCCGTGAAAGAGTCAAGGACCTCGTGTGATGGCGCACTATCGAAATCGATCGATTTTATTGAGAAATTTTGTTTTCCTAACGGTACTTTTGCGGGTGAAATAGGTTCGCGAGGTACGAGTATTGTTTACCCCTCTGGAACGCTCCTTTTCTTGCGAGGGGTTCCGACACCATCGCGGTCTTCTTTTTGGTTTTTATCAAAGTATTTGGATTCAGTCAGAGCCGTGAGTCCAGTGACCGTTGACCCAGGGAATTTTGTTCCCGTGTTCAACTCTTGGTCTTTAGCGTGGGCGTTGGGTATCTCGC
>CAYGNB010000545.1:1178-1939 GCA_964351135.1 uncultured Rhodobacterales bacterium
GGAAGGTTTGGAGTTATGAGAAGGCGGGTCTTAGGGTTGCTCGATCAAGTGTGGGTTATATAGCGGTTTCGCTTAAGCTGGGTACTCTCAGAAAGACAGAACTTAAGAATGAAGAGTGGGTTGATACGAGTCTTGTGGATATTGTGGATGATCTGGGGAATCATACCCAAGGGACTTTGCCAATGGTCACCAATGTTGGAAGTGAAAGAGTTAAGATTTCCTTTGGGAGCAGAAAGCGTAGTCAGGTTTTAAACACCCCATTGAGAGCTATAGCGGTGCGCTTTTTTGGAATCTTATTCTATCGATTGCCGATTTTGCAGAGGATACTAAAGCGAATTCTTGTTCGCATTGTTATGGGGGGAGGAGCTAAAGTTTGCGGAGATTCATTTACTCTTTCGATAGATTTCGGTCAGGATGATTTCCCTGTGGAAATTTCTGGTGCAAAGAAATTTCAGAAGCGTTCCTTTGGGTTTCTTAAGCATATGGCCTCCGCCAATACTTTTGATGAGAGGACGTTATGATTCCTCGGTTTAGCCCGGACTATAGATTTCGCGATTTCTGCTCTGTTCTAAGTAGATCTCGACAGAATGCCACGGAGACATTGGAAAGAGAATTTGCGAAGCGTAGTTTTCATGAGGCCGGCATAAGTTTCAGATATGGGAGAAGCGGTCTCTATTATTTGTTGAAAGCACTTGGAGCTAGTAATCGAAAGGTCATACTTCCTTCATACACTTGCGTGGTGGTAGCTCATGCGATTCGTC
>CAYGNB010000546.1:0-1930 GCA_964351135.1 uncultured Rhodobacterales bacterium
GCATCCATGCCATGTGTCAGCGCCAGAAACAGCGGTGCCAGTCCCGGCGGGTCGATGACAACGAAAAGCGTGACAAACGCAGTGATGAAAAACCCGGTGTCCATTCCCTGTTGACATGCCGCGCACTGCGCCGCGATGCAAGAAATTCCTGCGAATGCGGACGCCGGATGATAGATGTTCCCAGAGGAACATAGACATGGCCCATATCATCGACCTTCTCGACCCCGACAGGGATCGTGCCGTCGCCGAAGATCTGTTGGGCGCCTATTTCGATTGGATCGTGCCACGCTTTGCCGCCGAATTCGGCCTCGATCTGGACCCGCGCGACGCCCTTGCGCGCGTGATGCAGTCGCTCGATGCCATCGGCCCGCCCGATGCCGTCGGTCTGATCGGACGCAGCGGTACCGGCCCGGCGGGCGCAATCGTGTTTCTGCACCGTATGCGGCCCCGCGCGGGTCAGATCAAACGGCTCTATGTCGATCCCTCGGCGCGCGGCAGCGGGTTGGGTCGCGCCATGCTGCGCCGCCTTTGCGATGAGGCGAAGTCGCTGGGGATGGACGACCTCTATCTCGACACGGCCAGCTTCATGCACGCGGCCCACGCGCTTTACCGGGCCGAAGGGTTCGAGGACTGCCCGCCCTATCCCGAGGCCGAACACGGCCCCGAGGCGTTTCCGACCGTGATCTACATGCACAAGGGCCTGGGCGGGCGATAATCAGCCCTCGGCGGCTTCCAGCTTTTCCAGCGCGCGCATCCACAACGCCTCGGCACGATCCAGACCTTCCATCACCTCGGCGTATTTGCGCTGCCAGACCTCGGCCTCCGCCTGCCTGCCGTCTTCGTAGAGCGCCGGGTCGGCCAGTTTCTCGGCGAGGCGGTCGCGCATGTCGTTGAGTTTCTCGACGCGGGCCTCGCTCTTGCGGACCTCGCCGCGCAACAGCAGCACCGCATCGCGGGACGGGCGCTTGGGTTTCGGTGCCTCGCGTTTCGACGCCGGTTTATCCCGGCTCAGGAGCTGCGCGCGATACGCTTCGAGATCGCCATCGAACGGCCGCACCGTGCCACCGTCGACCAGCCACAGCCGGTCGGCCACCAGGCTCAGCAGGTGCATGTCGTGGCTGACCAGGATCACCGCGCCGGTATAGGCGGTGAGCGCCTCGACCAGCGCCTCGCGGCTTTCGATATCGAGATGGTTGGTCGGTTCGTCGAGGATCAGCAGATGCGGCGCGTCGATGGTGGCGATCAGCAGCGACAGCCGCGCCTTCTGCCCGCCCGACAGGCTGCCCACCACGGTCTCGGCCTGAGCGGCCCCCAGTCCGAACCCGCCCAGACGCGCCCGCAGCCGGGCCGGAGCCTCATCGGGCCGCAGCCGCCGCAGATGATCAATCGGCGTTTCGTCCACATGCAGCTCGTCGACCTGATGCTGGGCGAAATAGCCGATCCGCAGCTTGCGCGACCGGACCAGTTTACCCTCCATCAGCGGCAACCGGTCGGACAGCAGTTTCGACAGGGTCGATTTGCCCTGCCCGTTCCGCCCCAGCAGCGCGATCCGGTCGTCCTGGTCGATGCGCAGGTTCAGCCGCGCCAGCACCGGCGTATCGCCGTAACCGGTGACACCGCCCTCCATGTGGATGATCGGCGGCGACAGCTCTTCGGGTTCGGGGAAACTGAACGCCCGGAGAGCGGCTTCCTGCGGGGTCGTGATCGGCTGCATCCGCGCCAGCGCCTTGAGCCGCGACTGGGCCTGTTTGGCCTTATCCGCCTTGTAGCGGAACCGGTCCACATAGGATTGCAGATGCGCCCGCCGCGCCTCCTGCTTCTTGGTCATCGCCTCGGCCAGCGCCAGTTTCTCGGCCCGCGCGCGGGCAAACTGGTCATACGGCCCCTGATAGAGCGTCAGCTTGCGATCCTCCAGGTGCAGGATCGCGCC
>CAYGNB010000547.1:0-1921 GCA_964351135.1 uncultured Rhodobacterales bacterium
GCCGTCAGCCCCAGGACCGCAGAGAGGAGCCGCAGGCGCATCACCGCATGGTTCCCATCAGTTCGCGACCGACCAGCATCCGGCGGATTTCCGAGGTGCCGGCGCCGATCTCCATCAGTTTGGCGTCTCGGAAGATACGCGATACCGGCGCGTCGGACAGGAACCCGGCGCCGCCCATGGCCTGCACCGCCTGATGCGCCTGGGTCATCGCCGCCTCCGAAGCGTAGAGACAGCAGGCCGCCGCGTCCTGACGGGTCACATCGCCCCGGTCGCAGGCTTTCGCCACTTCGTAGATATAGGCCCGCGCCGAGTTCATCGCCGTATACATATCGGCGATCTTGCCCTGCATCAGCTGGAACGACCCGATTGGCTTGCCGAACTGCTTGCGCTCGGAAAGATAGGGCATGATTTCGTCAAGACAGGCGGCGATGATGCCGGTTCCGATGCCCGCCAGCACCACGCGTTCGTAGTCCAACCCCGACATTAGCACGGCCACGCCCCGACCCTCGGCCCCCAGCACGTTTTCGAACGGGACCTCGACATCCTCGAAGATCAGTTCGGCCGTGTTCGACCCCCGCATCCCCAGCTTGTCGAAATGGGGCGAGGTCGAGAACCCGGTGAACTGCTTTTCGATCAGGAAGGCGGTGATGCCCTTGCTGCCCGCCTCGGGGTCGGTCTTGGCATAGACCACCAGCGTATCGGCGTCGGGGCCGTTGGTGATCCAGTATTTGTTGCCGTTCAGACGATAATGATCGTTGCGCTTTTCGGCGCGCAGCTTCATCGACACCACATCGGACCCGGCACCGGCCTCGGACATGGCCAGCGCACCGACATTATCGCCCGAGATCAGGCCGGGCAGGTATTTCTTCTTCTGCTCTTCGGTGCCGTTCAGCTTGATCTGATTGACGCAGAGGTTTGAATGGGCGCCGTAGCTGAGCGACACGCTGGCCGAGGCACGGGCGATTTCCTCGACCGCGATCACATGCGCCAGATAGGACATGCCCGCCCCGCCATATTCCTCGGGCACGGTGATGCCCAGAAGGCCCAGATCGCCCATTTCCTTCCACAATTCGTTGGGAAAGGCATTGGTGCTGTCGATCTCGGCGGCCATCGGCTTGACCCGTTCCTGCGCCCAGCGATGCACCATCTCGCGCAGCGCGTTCACGTCCTCGCCCAGATCGAACTGCATGCTGGCGTTGAACATCGGCCTCTCCCTCCGGATTTATTGAACAAGTGTTCATATAACGCGGCAAGTGATTCTCTTCAACACCGAAAACCCCGCGCAGGACGCAGGGTATCACAGCGGCGGGAAAGCGCCTCAGATGCCGGAAGAATTATGGACCGACGTCACCACGTCACGGATGATGCGGGCGATCTGCGCACAGTCCCCGACGCTGAAGGTCAGCGGCACGCGCATGTCCAGCAATCCCGCCAGCACCCGGTCGGTCGCGGGCATCGGCGGCGCGTCGGCATAGCGCCAGTGATCGTAGCGCGACGTGAACCCGTGCGGATCGGGCGCCCCGAACCATTTCAGTTCGACCCCGCGCGCGGCACAGCGATCCAGCACCTGCCCGACCGCGTCGGCGGACCAGTCCGGCAGCAGGAACTGGAACGACGACCCGACGGGCGTTTCCGCCTCTGGCCGCTCGATCACGGCGAGCCCTGGCGTGCCGCGCAAGCCATCTTCCAGCACCCGATAGCGGGCATTCCAGCGCGACACCTGTTCGGGCAGCGCGCGCAGCTGCGGACGCAGGATGGCCGCGCGCAGATTGTCCATGCGCCCCGAGATGTTCGGGGTGTCGAGCCGGATTCCCTCGAACGCCTCGGGCGCGGGCGCGGCAAGGTGACGGTCATACAGCATATAGCTGCCCGACAGCATCACCGCGCGGGCGGCAATGTCCTCGTCATCGGTGATCAGCAG
>CAYGNB010000548.1:0-1921 GCA_964351135.1 uncultured Rhodobacterales bacterium
AGGGAGTAAACGGGGAACCGTTTCGAGGGTTCGAATCCCTTCGTCTCCGCCATTACCAATTGATTTAATTGGATAAAATTGAACATCGGCCAATCTACCCACAGCCTGAAAGGGCCGTGGAATGGCCAAAAACCCCCGATCTCTTGTAACTGTCTGTTCTGCAGGCCCTTTCAGCCTACACCGGAAGATATCAGCCAATCCCGATATCACCGCCCCTCTGCCATCATTCTTTTCGCGTTACACCCTGCCCCGGGTTCGGCGCGGGCCTCATGCCGCAATCCGTTCGACGCCAAGGGCAATCCGCGTCGTGGCACGGGCGATGACCAGTTCTTCGTCGGTCGGAATGACCATGACTCGCGCGGGCGCCCGCGCGCATGAGATCACGGGTCCGTTGACGGCGTTGGCCTCGGGATCGAGCGTGATGCCCATCCAGCCCATCGGTTCACAGACAGCGGACCGGATATGCGCCGAGTTTTCGCCAATGCCGCCGCAAAAGACCAGCGCGTCGATGCCGCCGAGCGCGGCGGTCATGGCGCCCAGCTCACGCCGGATGCGGAAGGTGAAATAGTCGACGGCCTGCCGCGCCTCGGGTGTGTCGGACGCTTCGAGCGTGCGCATGTCGTTCGACAGCCCGGACAGGCCGAGCAGGCCCGAACGGCGATACAGCAGGTCGGCGATTTGTGCCGGCGTGAGGCCCTCTTCGGTTATCAGATACAGGACCACACCTGGATCGAGCTGGCCGCAGCGGGTTCCCATCGGCAGCCCGTCCAGCGCGGAAAACCCCATGGTCGAGGCCACCGAGCGCCCATCGCGGATGGCGCACATCGATGCGCCATTGCCGAGATGCGCGACCACGACACGGCCCGCGGCCAGATCGGGGTCGCGGCGCGCCAGCTCGCCGGTGATGTAATCGTAGCTCAGCCCATGGAACCCGTACCGGCGTACGCCCTTGTCGTAATATTCCCTCGGCAGGGCAAAGGTGTCGTTGGTAAAGGGATGCGCCCGGTGAAAGGACGTGTCGAAACACGCCACCTGCGGCTTGCCCGGAAAGGCGGACATCGCCGCGCGGATACCGTCGATGTTGTGCGGCTGGTGCAGCGGCGCAAAGGGCGACAGCCGGTCGAGCCGCGCCAGAATCTCGTCATCCACGCGAACCGGCGCGGCATAATCCGGGCCGCCATGCACGACACGATGCCCCACCGCGGCCACATCGAGCGCAGGAAAGGCGCCGCGCAAGGTACCGAGAACGGTCTGCAGCGCCTCGGCGTGGGTCGCCAACCCGCCCGGCGCGGCTGCGATGGCCGTTCCGTCACCCTGTCTCAGCCGCAGCTCGCCATCAGGGCCGATTCTGTCCGCAAGGCCCGATGCAAGCGGCCTGTCGCCGCCTTCGGCCGCATAAAGCGCGACCTTGAGCGAGGACGAGCCCGCGTTCAGCGTCAGGATACAACCGGTCATATCGCGCCCTCTGACTGACGTGCATGATGGATGGCCGCCACGGCACAGGACGCCAGCCGTGACTTGGCGCTGTCCGAGCGGGAATTCAGGATCACCGGCACACGAGCGCCCAGCACCAGCCCGGCACCTTCGGCGTGGCTGATGAACGAAAGTTGTTTGGCCAGCATGTTGCCGGCGTCGAGACCCGGCACCACCAGGATATTCGCGCGCCCGGCGACACCCCCGGTCAGCCCCTTAGTGGCCGCGGCCCCCAGATCAACCGCGTTATCCATGGCCAGCGGACCGTCGACAAACCCGCCGGTGATCTGCCCGCGATCGGCCATCTTCGACAGCGAAGCGGCGTCGATCGACGACTGAATAGCCGGGTTCACCGTCTCGACCGCCGACAGGATCCCAGCGCGCGGCTCCATATCGAGCGACCGGGCGAGGTCGATGGCGTTCTGGACGATGTCGACCTTGGTCATCA
>CAYGNB010000549.1:0-1917 GCA_964351135.1 uncultured Rhodobacterales bacterium
GAGCGCTTCGTTCACATCGAAGATGTCAGCAGTTCGAATCTGTTATCACCCACCATTCTTCCCCGCCTTCCGCCAATCGCCCGTGCACAGCTATAGCCGGATTATTCGGGTTTCGACTGTCCGGTGTCGGCGGCGAGATCGGCGAGGATCGGGCAGTCGGGTCGGTGATCTCCGGCGCATTTGTCGACGAGATCGGTCAGGGTCCGGCGCATTTCGCGCAGCTCGTTCAGCCGGGTTTCGATATGCTTCAGGTGGGTGCGGGCGATCGCCTTGACCTCGGCGCTGCTGCGGCCGCGATCCTCGTAGAGCGCCAGCAGGTTGCGGCAATCCTCCAGCGAAAACCCCAGGCAGCGTGCCCGGCCGAGAAAGGCCAGCTTGTGCAAGTCGCGCTGCCCGAACACGCGATACCCGTTTTCGCCGCGCCGGGGGCTGATCAGCCCCATGTCTTCGTAGTAACGGATGGTCTTGGCGGGCAGGCCGGACAGGCGGGATACGTCGCCGATATTCATCGCAATCTCCTTATGCCTGAGGGGCCGCGACGCCGCCCGGCGCGGGTGCGTGCGGGGCGGGACGGTCGGCCAGGGCCGGTTCGATGAACCGCAGCCGCAGGGCGTTGGTCAGCACGAACACGCTGGACAGCGCCATCGCGGCAGCGGCCAGCGGCGGTGACAGCAGCAGGCCAAAGGCCGGATATAGTGCACCGGCCGCCACCGGGACCAGCGCGATATTGTACGCGAAGGCCCAGAACAGGTTCTGGCGGATATTCCGCATGGTCCGCTGTGACAGCCGGATGGCATTGACCACACCGCGCGGATCGCCGGACATCAGCACGACATCCGCCGCCTCGATGGCGATATCGGTGCCGGTTCCGATGGCGATGCCGGTATCTGCCTCGGCCAGGGCGGGGGCGTCGTTGATGCCGTCCCCGACAAAGGCGACGCTGCCGAATTCGTCTCGCAGCGCGGCGACCGCCGCCGCCTTGTCGCCGGGCAGAACCTCGGACAGCACGCGGTCGATCCCCGCCAATCCGGCCACTGCCTGCGCGGTGGCGTGATTGTCGCCGGTGATCATGGCCACCTGCAGCCCCAGAGCGTGTAGCGCATCGATCGCGGTCCGGGCCGACGGTTTCAGCGGGTCGGCCACGGCAAGGATTGCCGCGAGTTGTCCGTCGACTGCGGCAAAGAGGGGCGTCTTGCCCACACGCCCGAGTTCTTCGGCGGTTGTGCCGGTCCCGCCGAGCTCCACACCTTCCTGTTTCATGAACCGGGCCGACCCGATCAGGACATCGTGGTTTTCCACCCGAGCGGCGGCACCATGGCCGGTGACCGACCGGAACCCGGTCGCCGTCGGGATTTGTGCCGCGTCGCGCCGGGCGGCACGGGTGATCGCATCGGCGACAGGATGCTCGGACCCGGCCTCGACCGCCGCGGCGAGCTGCAGGACCCGGGTCTCGTCCATGCCGCCTTGGGCCAACAGGTCGGTCAGTTCGGGACGACCTTCGGTCAGGGTGCCGGTCTTGTCGAAGGCGATGACAGCGGTATCGTGCAGGGTCTGCAATGCATCGCCCTTGCGAAACAGCACGCCCAGCGATGCGGCGCGGCCGGTGCCGACCATGATCGAGGTCGGCGTGGCCAGTCCCATCGCACAGGGGCAGGCGATGATCAGGACCGCGACGCCGGCGACCAGCGCGTGGGGCAGGGCCGGGGCAGGGCCGAACAGCAGCCAGATAGCCACCGTCAGCGCAGCGACACCCAGCACCGCCGGCACGAACCACAGCGTTACGCGGTCCACCAAGCTTTGAATAGGCAGTTTCGCCCCCTGTGCCTGTTCGACCATGCGCACGATCTGCGACAGTGTGGTGTCGGCGCCCACGCGCGTGGCGCGGAACTGCAGGCCGCCCGCACCGGCCACGGTGCC
>CAYGNB010000550.1:0-1915 GCA_964351135.1 uncultured Rhodobacterales bacterium
TTTGAAACGCCTCCAGCCCAGCCCCGGCCGGCGCCCGTCGCGGGCGCACCAGCCAATAGGACAGCGGCGAGCGCGCAATCTGCGGAAACGGACGGACAAGGCGGCCGTCCCGCAGTGCATCGACCACCAGCGGTTCGCGCCCCAGCGCCACACCGATGCCTTCGACCGCCGCCTGCACCACCAGGTTGGATTGGCCGAACTGGCGACTGCGCCGAGGCGCGAGCAGGGTCAGCCCGCATTCCCGCGCCCAGAAATCCCAGTTCGGGCTGTCCGCGCCGAAACCGGAATATTCGTCCTGCAACAGGGTTTGCCGGGTCAGGTCGGACAGGCGAACCAACGGATCGGCGCCGCGTAACAGCGACGGGGCGCAGACCGGAAACACCCGCTCGTGCATCAGATGGTCCACCTGCATACCCGGATGATCGCCATAGCCGTAGCGGATGCCGATATCCACATCACCCTGCGGAGACCGCCCAACCTCGGTGGCGATCGAGACCGACAGATCCGGATGCGCCTGATCGAACTGCATCAGGCGGGGAAACAGCCAGAGAAAGGCAAAACCCGGCGGGCAACCGACGACAATTCTGTCGTCGTTGCGGTGGCGGTTGCGCAGATCGACGCAGACGTCGGAAATCCGGCCAAGCCCCTCGGATATCGCCTGCGCCAGCCGCAAACCATCCGGCGTCGGCACCGATTGCCGGGAGCCGCGGGTCAGCAGGTCGCGGCCCAGCCATTGTTCCAGCGTTCTGACATGCTGGCTGACCGCGCTCTGGCTAACCCCCAGTTCGTCGGCGGCGGCGCTGAAGCCCGCACGGCGCACCACCGCCTCGAAGGCCCGCAGAGCTGAAAATGGCAGGTTAGCTATCATATAAGAAATGCTAATATTACATGTTATCACTTTCAAATAGTTTCGAGGACCACCGGCAGTGATAATCCGCATACATCAGGGAATGAGAACATGCCGGATACGATGCCGGAGCGCGGCGCGCTCAACCTGCTTCGGAATTGCGCGCGGGCGCGGCCCGGCGACCGGCTGCTGATTGCCTACGAACCGCCCGAATACGGGTACTTCGACGATCAGGTGGTCGCTCTGGTCAGCGCCACGGCCCGGTCGATGGGCCTGTCGGTAGAGCTGACCGACGTCGGTTTCAACCCGGACAATCCCCACCTGACGCCCACGTTGCGGCGGCAATGCCAGAACGCCGACATCATCCTGTTTTTCGCCCGCCTGGGCGATCAGCTGCGGTTTTCGGACATGCCCCCGGGCAAACGGGTAATTGTCAGCTTCGCTCTGTCGCGGGAACTGCTCGGTTCTGGCTTTGCCACCAGCCATCACGATGCGTTCCTCGCGCTGAAAGATGCGGTCAACACCTGCCTCGCTCGCGCCCGCGAAGTTCGGATCACCTGCCCGGCGGGAACCGATATCGTCGGCCGTCCAAAGATGAACCTCACGCCGTCCGGCGACACCTCGATCCTGCGGTTTCCAATGTCGGTCTTTACACCGGTGCCGGCGCACAGCTTTTCCGGCCGGGCCGCCCTGTCCGGGTTCCTGACCGGAACCGGATCGCGCTATTACGACAATTACACGATCGAGTTCGACGGCCCGGTGCACGCATTGATGGATAACGGCCGATTGACCGGGTTTCAGGGGGACGCCAGCGACGTGGCCCGCGCGAACGCCCATTACGACTATGTCGCCGACCGCTTCGGGATCGACCGGAATTTCGTGCATTCGTGGCATGCGGGTATTCACCCCGGCTGCGGGTACCCCTGGCCGGCTCGGGAAAACTACGAACGCTGGGGCGGTGCCGCCTTCGGCAATCCGCGCATCCTGCATTTTCACACATGCGGCGCCTATGCGCCGGGTGAAATCAGCTGGAACGTGATCGACCCGACGATCATGGTCGATGGCGTG
>CAYGNB010000551.1:0-1906 GCA_964351135.1 uncultured Rhodobacterales bacterium
GCCAAGCCCCGGCTGATCATCTGCGACGAGGTCACATCGGCCCTCGATCCGCTGGTGGCGGACGGTATCCTCAAACTGCTGCTGGACCTGCAAAAAGCCGAGGACGTGGCCTATCTGTTCATCACCCACGATCTGGCGACGGTGAAGGCGATCGCGGACAGTATCGCGGTGATGTATCACGGCAAGGTTCAGCGCTACGGACCCAAGAGCCAGGTTCTCGCTCCGCCCTTTGACGATTATACCGACCTGCTTTTGTCATCGGTCCCCGAGATGAAGCTCGGCTGGCTGGAAGAGGTGTTGGAACACCGCAAGATGGAAAGCGCCGGGAACTGACATCTGCGCCGTCACGCCCACGTCAACGGCGGGAGCCTCCGGCGGGAGTTTATCTGGCAAGATGAAGCCGGGGACGACACGAAACTGGCCACACCGAAATCCGAAGAGGGAATGGAATGGAAACCGGGCTGTTGCTGATCGTTCTCGACGGAGTTCCGTGGCGCAATTTTCGCCGCCTGTTCGGCAATCTCGAGGGCTGGGTCGATAGTGGCGAGGCGCGGGTCTGGAAACACCGTTCGGTGCTGCCGTCGATTTCGGCCAGTTGCTACGCTTCATTGCATACCGGCGTCACACCGCAGGAACATGGCTGTACCGGCAACGGCAATGTGTTCCGGCTGGCGCAGCCGGACGTGTTCTCGCAGGTGCGCGCGGTCGGCGGCGTGACCGGCGCGGTGGCCCATTCCTTCTGGTCGGAGTTTTTCAATCGCCACCCGTTCGATCCGGTTCGCGATATCGAATATGATGAGCCCGATAGCGCCACGATCAACCACGGCCGGTTTCACACGATGACCGGCTATGGGCACGACAACCAGATGACGCCCTGCGATCTGGACCTGTTCGCCACACTGACCGACCTGTGCGCGCGGTTTTCGCTGAACTACGGGCTGCTGCACACCTGCACGCTGGACAGCATGGGGCACCGGTTCTTTCACGACTGCAGGGAAATGGACCACGCCTGTTTCATGATGGATGAAATGCTGGCGCCGTTTATCCCGCGCTGGCGGGCGATGGGATACGAGGTGATCGTGACCGCCGATCACGGTCAGGACGAGCGCGGTCATCACGGCGGGCGCGACCCGCTGCAACAGGAAACCGCATTGTATTATTTCGGCCCCGCCGAGGGGCCAGCCGCGGATACGGTAATCGATCAGCTTCAGTTGGCGCCCACGATCCTGTCCCGCCTCGGCGCACCGGTGGCGGGCACCATGCGGGCCGATCCGTTCCTGCGTTAGCCGCGCTCAGTCATAGGGCCAGATCCCCTGCCCCAGTGCCTCGATGGCAATCTCGATCCGCTCGAAGCTCTCTCTCGCGCGCGCCACGGTGGTGCGGGCCCTCAGATAGCCGTGCACCAGCCCCACCTCGTTGATCCACTGCGCCTTGCCGCCCGCGGCGATGATGCCGTCGCGATAGGCCCGACCATCGTCGCGCAGTGGATCGCAATCGGCGGTGATAATCACCGTGGGCGGCAGATCGCTGAAATCGCTGTCCTGCAACGGCGCATAGGTCGGGTCGCCCTGCGGTTCCTCACCCTGAAAACGCATCGTCCGGTAGAAATTCAGCTCATCAACAGTCAGCAACGGCGCGTTGGCGTGTTCTTCGTACGATCCGCCCTGCATCGGACCACCGAGCCCCGGATAGATCAGCACCTGCCCCTGAACGGACTCGATCCGGCCGCGGGCGTAATGCGAAACAGCCGCCGCGAGGTTGCCGCCAGCGCTGTCGCCGGCCAGCACCATCGGCACGCCGTATTCGGCGGCCGCCCACTGCGCCGCCGTCCACGCGTCCTCGAACTGTGCAGGGTGGCGATGTTCCGGACAGAGCCGGTAATCCACCGACACCACCCGAAATCCGG
>CAYGNB010000552.1:0-1892 GCA_964351135.1 uncultured Rhodobacterales bacterium
ATGATGGCCCAGGCGAACTGAACCCCGGCAAACACGATACCGTGCATGAACCACAGCAGAAAGATCGCCAGCGGTCCGTCAGAGGAATTCGCTGTCAGCCCCCACAGCCCCGCCACATCGAACCACAACAACAACGCCACGAATACCGCGGCAATGCCGAACCCGATCAGGACGTTGCGGATGTATAGACGGATGAGCTGGGGCATGAGAGCGCTCCTTTCCCCGCCAGTCTAGCAGGTGGTAGCGATGCGTCCAGTGTCAGAATGCCTCAGGCCGGGCCTCGCGCGCCATGTGATCCAGCACCGCGTTGACGAATTTCGGCTCCCGCCCCTCGGGAAAGAAAGCCCGGGCGATGTCGACAAACTCGGTGATCACCACGCGGGGCGGCGTGCTGGAATAGGCCAGCTCGGCCCCGGCAGCCCGGAACAGCCCCCGCAGAGTCGGGTCGATACGTGAAATCGGCCATTTCGCCACCAGCGCCCGGTCGGTCATCTGGTCGATCGGTGCCTGATAGTTCACCGCATTGTCCACCAGCTTGCGGAACAGGCCGATATCCCCATCCACCATCTCGTCGCCTTCATAGGTGGCGCCGAACCGGTGGTTGAGGAACTCGCCCACGACTTCCTTGCTGCTCTGGCCCGACTGTTCCATCTGGAACAGCGCCTGCACGGCATAAAGCCGCGCGGCGGATTTCATCCGGCGTTTCTGGTTACCGGACAGCGGCGCGTTGGCGGTGCTCATGCAGTGGGATTTCCCTTGGCGTCTCCGGCCAGCCGGATGGTATCTTGGGGCCGCTTGAACCCGGCCCCGGTTTTCTGGCCGCCCCACTTACGGGTGAGCGCGACCAGATGCAAGGCCGCAGCGGCGGCACCGCCGCCCTTGTTCATCTGTGCCGGATCGGCCCGCACAACCGCCTGATCGCGGTTCTCGACGGTCAGGATACCATTGCCGATGCACAACCCCTGCAGACCCATCAGCTGAATCGCGCGGCTGCTGTCATTACAAACCGTATCGTAATGGGTGGTTTCCCCCCGGATCACGCACCCCAGCGCCACGTAGCCATCGTAGTTCGAGGTCCGGTCGGCAATAGCAATCGCGGTCGGCACCTCGAGCGCACCGGGCACCTCGGCGACATCCCAGCCGCCACCGGCCGCCTCGATCTCGGCCTTTGCCCCGGCCACGAGGTCGTCGGCAATGTCCTTGTAGTAAGGCGCGACGACGATCAACAGATTCACCGGCTTGTCGAAATCGGGGCGCTGCAGGATGTGATGGGTTTCGGTGCCGGCCATGTCAGATCTCGTCCTCGGCGAAAATGGGGCGGGTGCCGGCAATGGTCAGACCAAAGGCGTCGAGCCCCAAGTAACGGGTTTGCGGCGAATCCGTCAGCAGTATCAGGTCACGAAGGCCCAGCTTTGACAGGATCTGCGCCCCCAGTCCGGTCTGCTTGATCGTGCGTGGACCTTCATCCTCGTCTGCATAGAGCGCTTTTCGCGGCTGGCGGAACAGGCACACAACGCCGCGCCCTTCCTCTGCGATCATTTCCATCGCGCGGGGCAATTCGCGGGCCGGTTTCGGCCCCAACCCCAGAAGGTCCGTCGATTCATGCAGCGCGTGGGCCCGCGTCAGGACCGGCTCCTGCGTGGTGATATCACCCTTGATCATCACCACATGTTCGATCCCATGGGTCTGGTCGGTGAAGATCCGCATCTCCCAGTCGCCCCCGAATTCGGAGGTGACGGTATCGCGCGCAGTTTCGACGACCAGATTGTCATTGCGCGCCCGATAGGCGATCAGGTCGGAAATCGCCCCGATTTTCAGCCCGTGTTCGGCAGCGAACCGCACGAGATCGGGCAGCCGCGCCATGGACCCGTCAGGGTTCATGATCTCGCAGA
>CAYGNB010000553.1:0-1868 GCA_964351135.1 uncultured Rhodobacterales bacterium
TGAGCGACAACCAGCGGATTTTTCTGCTCAACGAAACTCATTTCCGCCTGTCGCCTGTCACCGAATTGCGGCTGATCATCGATTACGAGAATTACCAGGAAAAGAACGCCGACGACGACGATTTCGAAACCTGGCGCGGCGGCGTGGTACTGTCACACGAACTGTCCCCGACACTGACGCTGGCCGCAGGGATCGGCCGCGCCTCGATCGATCACAACTCCGACGGCGTCATCACCAATACCCGCGGCAACGACGCACATCTGCGGCTGGACATGGAGCACCCGCTTGGCCCGGCCCATCTGCGTGCCGACCGTCGGGTAAGCACCAGTGGCATCGTCCATGATTTTGCCGTCGGCCGGGAATTCAACCTGCCGCTGGGCCAGATCTTCTTCGAGATCGGCGCCGCCCAACAGGAAGACCTGTCCCCCGAAGCGGTTGGCGCCCTGTACTGGGCCCGTCAGGGAGCAACATCGTTGTTGTCCCTGCGCTTCGACCGGAGGGTGAAGATTCGTGAAACGGGCAACCTGCTCGAAACCGCGATGATCCTGGATTACAGTCAGGATCTGACCCCACTCTGGGGGTTCGACGTGCAGGCCCGATATGCCGACAGCGGCACGATCGGCGAGGACGATAACACCGACCGCGCATCCTTTTCCGCCGGGCTGCGGCGCAACCTGACCCCGGACTGGGCGATGGTAACCGGTTACCGCTATGAATCGCGCGAAGTGAGCAATGTGGGCCGGGCCCAGTCCAACGCGGTGTTCTTCACCCTGCGCCGACGCTTCGATTTCTGATCCGGGCGGATCAGTATCCGAACTTGCGCAACACCGGACCCAGTTCGCGCTCGATATAGGCGATATGATCGCTGTTCAGTTCGGTCTTCCACTGACCACTGCGGCCGCTGCGCAGATGGCTTTTCTCAGCGACTTCGCCCGCTTTGCGCCCGCGGCGGTTTCCCGCCTCGAACAGGCGCATCAGGTCCACAGCCAGCGCCAGGTCGCGCCCCTCCAGCCCGAGATGGGCAAACATCCGGTGGTAAAGCTGGTCGCGCTCTTCACCCATCAGATCCTCATAGGCCACCTCGAGGATATCCGGATCGTCCATATTCCAGTTCTCCATCGTCGCGCGGTGGAAAAAGATGAAATGGTCGATCTGCAGGAACAGCCCCGTATCCTTGTCGACGCTGTTCAGCTTCTGCTGGTAGCTCACCCCGTTCTCATCCGGGCGCCGGGCCCAGGCCTCGTGGGTCCACTTGTGATAGTGATAACCCGATACGATCATGTCGCGGGGATCGCGCATGATGTGCACACCGCGATAGGGCGCCAACGCCGGCAAGTCCAACCGGCTGTGCATGGCCAGCACCAGTTCCGCCCGCGAGTCGGGCGGTGTGGTATAATTCTTGGCGAACCGCTGCCCCAACCCGAATCCCAGCAACTGCAGCACCGCCGAGAAATAGGTGGTCATCACCTTGTGATGAGTGCCGACAAAACGGAATGTGCCGTCGCCCGCCAATGCCGACCCGCGCGCCCGTGCCGCCATCAGCCGTGGCAGCATCTCCCAAAAGGCTGGTTTTCCCAGCAGCCCGCGATTTTTCCGAACAAAATTCGGCACCTCGCGCTTCAGCTTTTCCAACCGGGTCTCCGTCACCGGCGGCCCGAACCCGGCTGCCGTAGTGATCTCGCGCCGTTCCTGCCTCTCGCTCATCCGCCGGCTCCGTTCCATTTTGCCCAGCTACTGCCGGCGCATGATCGGGCAAGCACCGGGAATGGTCAATCAACGCATATTCCCTCGGGCTGAGCAAAGCGTGAAAATTTCAGCGAAAATCCGGGTGGACGCCCCCGACCGCTACCCCGTATCCTCCGCCACGG
>CAYGNB010000554.1:0-1857 GCA_964351135.1 uncultured Rhodobacterales bacterium
CGGTGGCGGTGATGTACGGTCTGCTGATCGGTTTCGTGTTCTATCGCACGATGAGCTGGCGGGACATCGCGCCGATCCTGAAGCACACGGTCCGGGCTACCGCGATGATCATGTTCCTGCTCGCCTGCGCGAAATCGTTCAGCTGGCTGGTGAGCTACTACAACCTCGTCGAAAATGTGACCTTGGCCTTTGTCGGCCTGACGGAGAACAAGTATGTTTTCCTGCTGCTGGTGAACATCCTGTTCCTCATTCTCGGCATGTTCCTGGACATGGGTTTCGCCATTATCGTGCTCGGTCCGCTGATCGCGCCGATTGCCTATCAATACGGCGTGGACCCGATCCATTTCGGGCTGATTACCTGTGTGAACCTGACCATCGGTCTGGCCACACCGCCATTCGGCCTGGTGCTCTTTGCCGCCTGCGGGGTGTCCGACGTAAAGCTGGTCACCCTTAGCAAGACGATCCTGCCGTTCATCGCGGCGGAAATCGTGGTGCTGCTGCTCATCACCTACGTGCCCTTCTTCACGATGTATTTCCCGCGATTGTTCGGCTACGCCTGACGCGGCACATTCCGGATGTGCAAAGGGCCGCCCGATCGGGCGGCCCTTTTTTTGGCTGGGTTGCCTTGCGCGGGTCAGGCCGTGGCCATCTTTCCGCGTTCGAGGAGCAGAGCGGACGGTTTCCAGTGCTCGCCGATGTCACGATGGTATCGCGCCACGTCGGCGGCGACCTGCTCCAGCCCGGTTTCCTCGGCATAGAACATCGGTCCGCCCCGGGTCTTGGGAAATCCATAGCCGTTGACGAAAATCACGTCCAGATCGCTCGCGCGCTGGGCGATGCCTTCCTCGACGATCTGAAAGCCGGTATTCACAAGCTGCCACAGGCACCGATGCAGGATTTCGTCGTCCGAGACGTCGCGGCGCGTGATACCCTTCTCGCGCGAGACCTCGTGAATCAGGGCTTCGACCTCGGGATCGGGGACGCCCCGGCGTGCGTCGTCGGGATAAAGATACCAGCCGCGCCCGGTTTTCTGGCCCAGGCGGCCGGCCTCGGCCAGCCGGTCGGCGGTCGTGAACGGGTAGGGCGATTGCGGGCCGCGTGCCTTGCGGATGCGATAGCCCACGTCCAGCCCGGCAAGGTCCATCACCGCCAGCGGTCCCATCGCGAGGCCCCAGTCGGTCAGCACCTTGTCGATCTGCCATGGCAGGGCGCCTTCTTCGATCAGGATCTGTGCTTCGCGATTGAAGTTGATGAACATCCGGTTGCCTGCGAACCCGTCGCAGACCCCGACCAGTACGGGGATCTTGCCGATCCGTTGGCCGAGCGCCATGGAGGTGGCGATCACGTCCTTGGCCGTCTTGTCGGCCCGCACGACCTCAAGCAGCTTCATGATATGCGCGGGGCTGAAGAAATGAAGACCGATCACGTCATGCGGTCGCGCTGTTGCCTCGGCGATCCTGTTCACATCGAGCGTGGAGGTGTTAGTCGCCAGGATCGCACCGGGTTTGCAGGTCGCATCGAGCCGGGCAAAGACATCGCGTTTGACATCCATCGCCTCGAAGACGGCTTCGATGACAATGTCAGCGGTGCGCAGGTCCTCGAAGGAAACCGAACCGCTGATCCTCTCGATCCGTGCCTCTGCCTCATCCTCGCTAATGCGGCCCTTGTCCCGCGCCGCTTCATAGATCTGGCGAATGCGGTTCAGCCCCGCCTCGACGCGGTCCTGCTCCTGCTCGATGAGCGTTACGGGAATACCGGCATCGGCCAGGCACATGGCGATCCCGGCGCCCATCGTGCCCGCCCCGATCACGCCGGCGCTTTCGATTGGGCGCTGTGGGGTATCGGACGGCACATCGG
>CAYGNB010000555.1:0-1854 GCA_964351135.1 uncultured Rhodobacterales bacterium
ATCACCGACGTGGCCAAACCGCCCTATTTCGTGCCCGACACCACCACGCTGGACGACCAGATGCGGCAGTTCCTGCGGCGGCGGACCCATTTCGCGCTGGTGGTGGATGAATACGGATCGTTGCGCGGGCTGATCACGCTCGAGGATATCCTCGAGGAAATCGTGGGCGAGATCGCGGATGAATTCGACCTCGACGCCGAACAGATGGTCAAACGCACCAGCGACGGGCAATATCTGGTCGATGGCTCCACAACGATCCGCGACCTGAACCGCGCCACGGACTGGTCCCTGCCCGACGACGAGGCCAATACGGTCGCCGGCCTGGTGATCCACGAGGCCCAGACCATCCCCACACCGGGGCAGGTGTTTTCCTTCCACGGCTTCCGGTTCGAAGTCACCGCGCGCGAGGGCAACAGGGTCACGGGGCTGAAGATCCGGCCGCTTTAGGCCGGCTCAAGTCGCGGCCGCGCGATCCAGCCGGGCACGGTCGCGGTCGTCGGTCACCGCGGCGCGCGCGCGTGTCAGGCAATGCGCGGCGCAGTCCGCGGCTGCGGTCGCGATCCGGTCTCCGCCACGGTCCCTGAGCGCGGCCAGCCCGGACTGAATGGTGATCTGAACCTCAACCGCCCCGCCCGCGTCGCGCGCAATGCGCTCGAAACTGTCCTGGAACAGAATTTCGGGACTGAGTGGCCGAATCCTGACCCGCGCGTAATCCGGTCGGTCCCCCTCCTCGGCCAGCAGGAACAGCGACGACAGGCGATCCACCACATGCACCGCCGTGGCGGGGTCGTTGATGCCCGGCGACAGCGCTCTGCCCGCTATGTCGGTCAGCACGGACACACCAAAGCGGGGATCCTGAAAGATGGACCGCGCCGGGCCAATCCGGAACCCTTCTTCGTAGTCATCTGCCCTGTCCGTGTCCGGGAGGTTTTCGATCCGGGCCAGCACCTGCCCCTGTTGCACGTAATCGCCGGGCCAAACCAACACATGAACCTGCGCCTCGTCCGTGTCAGCCTCGGCCTGGAGGAAGTCGAACAGGATCTGTTCGACATAGCCGGCGCGGCAGGCGCAGACCGGTTCGCCTTGGGGATCGCCATCATCGTCGAGGGCCTTTGCACCATAGCAACCATCCGGCCCCAGCTTGCGCAGCGCATGCGCCGCCCGGCGCTCTGCCTGCGCAAGGGTGTCGTTCAAGCTGCCCAGGTTTTCCAGATGCGCGATCCAGCGGATGATCGACACCACGATCATCGCGATCACCAGCACCGTCATGCCAAACAGCGCCACGCTTTCGCGTTCACCAAAGAACGGCGTATTGCGCAGCACCATGGCACAGAGCGAAAACAGGTAGGCCCCGACGAACACCGACAACACCGAATGGGTCAGAGTGTCGTCCTTGAGGATCACATGCGCCCGCGGCCCCCATTGCCCCTCGGCGGCGCGATGGGCTGAGGTCATCATGGTCAGCGAGAAGATCGTCACCGCCAGCATGGAATTGGCCAGCGTGGACAGGATCGGATCGACGGCCCCGGCACCGATCCGTTCGGCCACGCCTTCGGGGATCAGCCAGCCGAGCAGTTTGGCCATCAACACCGAAACGAGACTGAGCGCCGCGATCAGCACCACCCGGACATAAAGCTTGCGCAGCAGTTGCCAGGCCAATTGAAAGAATGTCGAGATCATTCCGCCTCTCCCGTTTCCAACTTGTCGCAGCCTCCAAACGACATATCCTGTCGCTCAACGACAAGCGATAAGCCGCAAACCGCAAAAACTGGTCATTGAGGTCTATCCCGAACGAATGGAGCGTTCCATGCAAACCACCACCCGCGTCGCAGTGATCGGTGGCGGCGTCGTCGG
>CAYGNB010000556.1:0-1853 GCA_964351135.1 uncultured Rhodobacterales bacterium
TTTGTCGGATTTGTGGAATTGCCACAACATTTGGCTCTCAGGCGGGTTTTTGGATATCGAGCGCTTCGAAGAGATTGAGCTGTTCTGGCTGGCCCCTTGAGGTCCCGGTGAAGGTTCTGGTTCCGATGTGTGTGGTGTGCCGCTGGATGCGCGCGAGCATATCGAGCGCTGTGCGGGGGCTGGCGGAATGCCCCTTTGCCTTCAGGCGCATGCGCATAACGCGGTAGAGGACGAGCGCCAGAAAGCAGATCAGGGCATGGGCGCGGATGCGATCGGGCAGCCTGTGGCGGACCGGGGCGATCTCGATATCGGATTTCAGCACGCGAAAGCCGCGTTCTATATCAGCCAGAGCCTTGTAGCGCGACACGGCCTCGGCCGCCGTCAGATCGGGCGCGTTGGTCAGCAGCGCGAGTTTGCCGTCGAAGAGTTCCGCCCTTGCGATGGCGTCTTCGTCGACGCTCCAGCTGAAGCGGTCGGCTTGCAGATCCGGCTTGATGAAGCGGCTCAGTTCAGCCTCGGCGACAGAGCGGGTGAACCGGCTGTAGGCACCGCGATCCGAGGCTCTGCGGCCGCGGGCAGTCGCACCATCGTCCTGCGCATCGAGCTTGCCGACCATCTTCTCGGCCATCGCCTCCAGCTCGGCGATGCGGGCGCGACGCCGGTCGCTCTGCTCAGCGGCCCGCAAGGCGTCATGGGCGATGATCAGGCGATGACCGGCAAAGCGATCCTCGGCCAACCCGTCCTCGTCAAAGACCATGTCCCGGAAGGTCTCGACCAGAGCACTGTAGCGGCGCGCCGGGACGGCAAGGATGAACTCCAGCGTGCGCCCGCCCTGGTCAGCCATGTCGGTGAGGTCCCGGATGTTGTCCAGGCTCAGCAGCCCTCGGTCGGCTACCAGAACGACACGCTGGATCGGGAAGCGCTGCAGGACCGTTTGCAGCATGCCCTGAAGGGTTTTCGTCTCTGCCACGTTGCCGGGGTGGACATTGTGCATGAGCGGCAGGCCATCGGCGGTCTGCACGACGCCGAGCACAAATTGTCGGGCGAGGCCGCCGGTTTCCTTGTTCATGCCGAAGGCGCGGATATCGTCAGCCACCTTCGTGCCGCCATGGATGCGTACGGTGGTCAGGTCATAGAAGACGACTGTGAGATCGTGATCAACGAGTGGTCGGATCTGTTTGGCCAGTTCCATTTCGACCTGTTCGCCGTGATCCATCAGCGCGTCCATGGTGCGCAGAAGATGCTGGTGAGTAACGGTTTCCGGCATCGCCGGCATGGCCACGGTTTCCAACCAACGCAGGCAGCCGAGCTTGCTTGCGGGATCGCAAAGCCTGTTGAAGACCATCGCCCGGACGAGCGCTTCGACGTCGAGCTTGCGCTTTCCCGAGCGCAGGGCGCGATGAAGCGCGCGGTCAAAGCCCAGGTTCTTCCATAGCTCATGTAGGGCGAAGACATCGCCATATGATTTGGCGCTTTCGGCCGTGACATCCGAGGCGGTATTTTCCGCCCGACCGAGCACCCGGTTGAGCCCATTGATCAACGGATCGAGCTTTTCGGGGGTAAGATCATCGATCCGGCCAAGGTTCGCGATCACCTTGTGGCGAACCTTCCCCTCGTCGGTGCGGTAGCCCTCGACGAGTTGGAGATAGCGCCGGCCGCCGGAGTTCGTGACTTTCGTGTACATGCCGCAACTCTACTGCGGCAATGGCCAACACATCAATTGCTAAAAACAATATGGCGTGCCACAACAATACTTCCCGAAATCCACCCCATCTCAACACCCAACCCATTGTTTTCATTGAAACCGGTCAAGCCATGAACCCCAAAGTCCGCTCGCAACTGTCGAAGTTGGG
>CAYGNB010000557.1:0-1846 GCA_964351135.1 uncultured Rhodobacterales bacterium
GATCGACCAGCGCCCCTGCCCGTCCTTCTGCCCCGGTTTCAGCCCCAGCACCAGATTCTGGCGCGTGGTCAGGCCCGGGAATATATCCCGGTTTTCGGGTACGTATCCGATACCGAGATTGGCGATCTCAAAGGCCTTCTTGCCGGTAATCTGCTGGCCCTTGAACTCGATGATCCCCTGTGGCGCGACCTCACCCATCACGGCCTTGCAGGTGGTCGACCGGCCGACCCCGTTACGCCCCAGCAAGGCCACGATTTCGCCTTCGCCGATGGACAGGTTCACGCCCTGCAGAATGTGCGATTTTCCATAGAACGCATGAAGATTCCGAACGTCCAGCATTAATGCTCTGCCTCCAGCACCGCGCCCAGATAGGCTTCCTGCACCTTGGGATTTGCGCGCACCTCTTCGGGGCGGCCGGTGGCGATGATCTCGCCATAGACCAGGACCGAGATCCGGTCGGCCAGCCCGAACACCACCCCCATGTCGTGTTCCACCATGATCAGGGTCTTGTTGTCGGTAACCTGGCGGATCAGGTCGACGATATAGTCGGTCTCGGAATGGCTCATGCCGGCGGTGGGTTCGTCCAGCATGATCACATTGGCGCCGCCGGCAATGGTGATCCCGATTTCGAGCGCGCGTTGTTCGGCATAGGACAGCACGCCCGCAGGCAGGTTTCGGCGGCGCGTCAGGTTGATCTGCTCGAGAATTTCGTCGGCCGCTTCGGTCAGGTCGCGCGACCGGCTGACGATGTTCCAGAAGGAATACCTGTATCCCTGCGACCACAGCAGCGAGCAGCGAACGTTTTCGAACACCGACATCTTGGGAAAGATGTTGGTGATCTGGAACGACCGGCTCAGCCCCATGCGGTTGATCTGGAACGGTGCCAGCCCGGCCAGGTCATGACCGTGCAGGCGTATCGTGCCGGAACTGGGCGGGAACCGTCCGGTGATCAGGTTGAACAGCGTCGACTTGCCTGCGCCGTTCGGCCCGATGATCGCATGGCGTTCGCCATTTCCAACCGACAGATCGACACCGCGGATGATCTCGGTCTTGCCGAAACTCTTGCGCAACCCCGCAATCTCAAGCGCCGCCGTCATGCCGCCTGTCCTCCATCGGTGCTGTTCGCCTCATGCCAGGTTGCTGCCAGTTCGGGCGCCCCGCGCCGCGCCAGCCAGAAGCCCGCTATCATCACGACAATGGCCACCAGCCAGGGCAGTACCGCATGACTGTCGAATGTGATCCAGAACAAGGTCATCTCCTCATCCCCGACCGAGGCGTGGCGGAAGTGGAACAGGAGCTCGATCAGCGATGCCAGCCCCAGAATGCCGATTGCGGCGGGTAGCAGCGTCTTGAGATACGGGACCAGTAGCAGGCGCAGCTTGCCCAGTTTCCAGGCCGGGAAATGCATCATCAGCACGCCGGCCAGCCCGCCCGGGAAATACATTACGGTCAATACGAACAATGCGCCGACATAGAGCTGCCAAAGTTCGGTCTCTAGGCTCAGCACTGTTTGCAACAGCGTGAATACGATCGCCCCGATGATCGGCCCGAAGAAGAACCCGACCCCGCCCAGGAAGGTGATCAGAAGGATCGTTCCCGACTGCACCAGGTTCAGGTTCTCTTCGGTCAGGATCTCGTAGTTGATAGCAAACAGCCCGCCCGCGATCCCGCAAAAGAACCCGCTGGCAACAAAGGAAAAGAACCGCACCCAGCGGGCGGAATAGCCCAGGAATTCGGCCCGCTCGGGATTGTCACGCACCGCGTTGGCCATCCGTCCAATGGGGGTGCGCGAAAACAGGTACATCAGCAGGGCCGACAGCAGCAGCCAGAAGGCGGTGAGATAATA
>CAYGNB010000558.1:0-1830 GCA_964351135.1 uncultured Rhodobacterales bacterium
CCCATCGTGATGCTGACCGCTGGCATCCTCATCGCAGCGACCGCGCTGGCGGCCCTGAGCGGGCTCCGGCCCATTGCCGCCCTCCTGTGCGTGGTGCCCTGCTTCGGCCTGGGATGGATCGCGATACAAATGCGCGCCGCGGGTGGCGCCACCGCAGCGCGGCTGTGGGTCCGTACCGTGCGACGGCGGGTCGTTCCCGAGCTCGCATCGCTGCGCTCGGAGGTCGGCATCCTCGCCTCGGCAGGCTTCATCGCCGTGTTGCTGCCACAGCAGATCGACACCGTGGCGCTGGCAGAACTGATCCGCGACAATCATCTCGGCGGCCCCTTGTTGCTGATCCCCCTGATGTGGCTGCTCACCGCTGCGGCAATGCTCGGGCTGAACCCCATCGTCACGGTTGCCGCCTGTCTCGAGATTCTGGTCAGCCTCCCCGGCGTCGCGCTTCCCGCACCGGCGCTCGCGCTGATGGGAACTGCGGCCTGGTGCATGGCGACCGGCGTGTCACCACTGGGCGCCACGCTGCGGATCATGGGCCGCTGTATCAACCGGCCGCCGGCCCGCATCGGGCTGGTCTGGAACCGCAGCTACACGATATGGATCGGCGCTGCGGCCTCGGCCGCCCTGATCATCATGACATGAGGAGAAATTCATGCGCGATCTGACCGGAACCTGGCATCTGCACAGCTGGCATTCGCTGAAAAACGACCTGCGCGACGGTTACCCGATGGGCGACGACGCGAAAGGACAGATCATCTATGCCGCCGATGGCTGCATGTGCGCCTTTCTGATGCGCGCGGATTTCGACGCTTCCGAAGGCCCGGCCACGGCGGACACATGCCTTGCCTATGGCGGCAGCTGGTCGGTCGACGGCGACGTGATCACCCACCAGGTCCGTTTTGCCTCGCTGGCGCACTGGATCGGCCGCCCGCTGGTGCGACAGATGATCTGGAACGACGACGATCTGACACTGCGGACCGAGCCCGAGCGCTCGCGCTCGGGCAACACCTATGTCCACGAACTGATCTGGCGGCGCACGGAACCGGCCTGATTGTCTCAGCCCGGCTCACCGGAGGCACCGCATTCCATCAGCGCATCGATTTCCGCGTCTGAATACCCGGCCTCCGCCAAAAGCTCGCGGCTGTGTTCGCCCAGCCGCGGTTGCGGGCGGCGGATCGCGTTCGGCGTCTTCGAGTAGCGTACCGGCGGATCGGTCATGCGGACGCGGCCCTCGGTCGGATGATCGACGATGTGCCAGAACCCGGTCGCCAAGAGCTGTTCATCCGTCAGCAGGTCTTCCTTGCTGTTGACCCGCTGCACCGGAATCGCCGCGGCATCGAGGTCGCGCTGCCATTCGGCATTGGTGCGGGTCGCGACCATCTCGGCAAGGATACCATAGATTTCCTCGGAATGCTGCGTCCGCGTGGCGAGATCGACAAAGCGCGGATCGTCGATCAGGTCCTCGCGCCCGGCAATCCGGAACATGTCCTGCCAGTTCTGCGTGGAGTATGGCAGCACCGCCATATAGCCGTCCCTGGTCCGATAGGGCCGCCGCATTTTATTCAAGAGACGTGCGTAACCCATTGGTCCGACAGGCGGTTCAAAGATCGCGCCGTTGGAATGCTCGACCATCAGGAAATCGACCAGCGCTTCGAACATCGGCACTTCGATCACCTGGCCCTCGCCGGTCCGTTCGCGGTGGAACAGCGCGCCCAGCACGGCGGAGACCAGGTAGAACGAACTGATCTTGTCCGCGATGATGGTCGGCACGTAACGCGGCTCGCCGCCTTCGGCGGTGACCCGCTGCAAATCGGCAATCCCGCTCGCGGCCTG
>CAYGNB010000559.1:0-1821 GCA_964351135.1 uncultured Rhodobacterales bacterium
CCCACCGGATAGAGCGCCGCGATCACCGGCCCCTTGCGCATCCGCATCAGCCGCCACAGCGCTCCGGTCGATATGTAGATCCATGCCGTGCGCGCCAGCATCCCGAATGTCGCCAGAATACCAGCGGACATGCTGCCACGTACCAGATCGGACCAGACTAGGACCGCGACCTCGGCCTCGACCGACGCGTCCTCGATCCGGGCATCGACCCGCCAGCCGAACCCGTCGACGGAGCCGACGCCTGATCTCAGCGCGATCTCGTATCCGGAAATCGCCGCCTGCGCTGCGGCTTCCTTGCGGTAAAGTTCACGATAGCGGCGGGGCGGAAAGGGATCGTAGCCGGGAATGTAGAACACCCGCCGCCTCTGCACCAATCGCGTCCGCCGCCCCGGCCCGCCCGTATTCGTCATTGCCTCGCTCATGCAAGGGTCAGCCTAGTCACGCCCGCCGACCGGGGCAAAGCGAAATGAGTGGCAGGGTCAACCCAATGTTGCCAGCGCAGGGAAGGTTTCCAGCAACCAGTAGGAGAAGGCGGAAAAGCCACCGGTCAGCATCAGCAATCCAATGGTCCACAACAGCAACCCCATGAGGCGTTCGATCCGCTCCATGTGGCGCTTCATCCAGGTCATGACGCCGCCCAGACGCGGCAGGAAGGCCGCAACCAGCAGGAACGGCACGCCCAGCCCCGCCGCATAGACCGCCAGCAGCATCGTGCCCCGGGCAACCGAGGCCTCGGATGCGGCCAGCGACAGGATCGCACCCAGTTGCGGACCGATACAGGGCGTCCAGCCAAAGGCAAAGGCGAGCCCCAGGACATACGCGCCCAGCGCCGATCCGCCCCGGTCGCCCGCATCCAGCCGCGCCTCGCGATCCAGGAACCCGATCCGGTAGATGCCCAGGAAATGCGCACCGAAGCCCATCACCAGCAGACCCGCAACCGTGTTGAACCAGCCCTGGTATTGCAGGAACACGGTGCCGATGGCAGAGGCGGTGAATCCCAGCAGCAGGAACACGGTCGACAACCCCAGCACAAAGAACAGCGCCGGCAGCACCGCGCGGTTCGACGCTGCCCGGCCTTCGGACAGGTCCTGCACCGACACGCCGCTCATATACGCCAGATAGGGCGGCACGATGGGCAGCACACAAGGTGACAGGAAACTGATGATTCCGGCGGCCAGCGCCACCGTCATGGCGGGCAACAGGGCCGCGTCGATGATATCGATTCCGAACATGGTTCGCACATAGGCCATCGCGCGACCAAGGTCACGGGACCAAAGGTCACAACACTGTGGACAGGCTGAAACAAGCGGCCTATCGCATGCGCATGACCGAGATTTCCGACACGCTCGACGCCATCGGGCTGCTATGCCCCCTGCCCGTCCTCAAGGCCCGCAAGCGGCTCAAGGCGCTGCCCGACGGCGCGGTCCTGGAGCTACTGGCAGATGACCCGGCTGCGGTGGTCGACGTGCCGCACTTCTGCATCGAGTCGGGGCACATGCTGATCAATCAATCCGACCGTGACGGGGTTCAGAGCTATCTGATCCGCAAGGGCGGATAGAAAAGGGGCGGCACCTGCGCGCCGCCCCGATCAATTGCCGATCTTTCGCGTCAGCGGCCCAGGGACCACCAGCCGCGCCGCTTGGGCTTGGCGGCGTCCTCCGGCTCCGGTTCGGCCACGGCAACGGCCGTTTCCACCACGGGCTCGGCTTCGGCCACGATCGGTTCCACAGCGGTTGCCGCCGCCACGACCTCGGGTTCGGGCTCGTTGACCTGCTCGGGGGGCGCGTCGACCGTTTCGGTTTCGGCAACCTCTTCGCTGGC
>CAYGNB010000560.1:0-1815 GCA_964351135.1 uncultured Rhodobacterales bacterium
ATATCGCGGGCTACCGCGCGGTGATCGAAGCGGGCAACAATTTCGGCCGGTTCTTTACCGGCCAGGTGACCGCTGCCGGCAAGGTGCCGCCGGCCAAGGTGCTGATCGTCGGCGCCGGCGTGGCCGGTCTGGCCGCGATCGGCACGGCGACCAGCCTCGGCGCGATCACCTATGCGTTCGACGTGCGCCCCGAAGTGGCCGAACAGATCGAATCGATGGGTGCCGAATTCGTGTATCTCGATTTCGAGGAATCCCAGCAGGACGGCGCCGCGACCGGCGGCTATGCCGCCCCGTCGAGCCCCGAATTCCGCGAGAAGCAGCTCGAAAAATTCCGCGAACTGGCGCCCGAGGTCGATATCGTCATCACCACCGCGCTGATCCCGAACCGGGACGCGCCGGTGCTGTGGACCGCCGACATGGTCGAGGCGATGAAGCCCGGCAGCGTGATCGTGGACCTTGCCGCCGAACGCGGCGGCAACTGCGAACTGACGGTGCCCGACGAAAAGATCGTTACCGACAATGGCGTGACCATCGTCGGCTATACCGATTTCCCGTCGCGGATGGCGACGCAGAGCTCGACGCTCTACGCCACCAATATCCGCCACATGATGACCGACCTGACCCCGGAAAAGGACGGCGTCATCAACCATGACATGGAAGATGACGTGATTCGGGGCGCGACGATCACCCATGACAAGGAAATCACCTTCCCGCCGCCGCCGCCCAAGGTGCAGGCAATTGCCGCACGGCCGCAGGAAAAGCCCAAGGAACTGACGCCCGAAGAGCGAAGGGCGCAGGAACTGGCTGAATTCAAGGCGCAGACCAAGAGCCAGGTCACCATGCTGGCCGCGGGCGGTCTGGCGCTGTTGCTGGTCGGTGCGGTAGCGCCCGCCAGCTTCATGTCGCATTTCATTGTCTTCGTGCTGGCCGTGTTCGTCGGGTTCCAGGTGATCTGGAATGTCAGCCACAGCCTGCACACGCCGCTGATGGCGATCACCAACGCGATCTCGTCGATCATCATCGTCGGGGCCTTGATGCAGATCGGGTCGGGCAACTGGCTGGTGCTGCTGCTGGCGGCGCTGTCGGTGCTGATGGCCGGTATCAACATTTTCGGCGGCTTCCTGGTCACGCGCCGGATGCTGGCTATGTTCCAGAAGTCGTAAGGAGGGGATGATGGAGATTGGATTCACCACTGCCGCCTATGTGGTCGCCGCGATCCTGTTCATCCTCGCCCTCGGCGGGCTGAGCGGACAGGAAAGCGCCAAACGCGCCATCTGGTACGGTATCGTCGGTATGGCGCTGGCCGTTCTGGCCACGCTGATGGGGCCGGGATCGGGCAACTGGTTCCTGTCGCTGGTGCTGATCGCGATCGGCGGCACCGGGGGCTGGGTCATCGCGCAGCGCGTGCAGATGACCGAGATGCCGCAACTGGTCGCCGCGATGCATTCGCTGGTCGGTCTGGCCGCGGTCTTTGTGGGCTTCAACGCCCAGATCGAACTGGGCCGTGTCACCAGCGCGCTGAGCGAAGGCGCCGACACCGTGTTTCGCGGTTTTGCCGAGGTTTTGACCCACAAGACACCGGCCGAGCTGAACATGCTGCAGATCGAGGTCGTGCTGGGTGTGTTCATCGGCGCGGTGACCTTTACCGGGTCGGTTGTGGCCTTTGGCAAGCTGGCCGGCAAGATCGACGGCAAGCCGTCGCAACTGCCCGGCGGGCATTTCCTGAACGCGGCTGCCGCTGCGATTTCGGCAATTCTGGCGGTGCTCTATGTGGCGGATGCCGGGCCGGTGATGTTGTGGCTGGTCGTGATCACG
>CAYGNB010000561.1:0-1811 GCA_964351135.1 uncultured Rhodobacterales bacterium
GGACACCGGCGCGTTCGACAAGCCGGTAAAGAGCGGGCCAGCCGGGATCTTCCATCGCCAGTCTTTCGCCACGCAACACCCCGGCACCGCGCAGGATGTCAAATGCATCCCACGCCCCACCGGTGATCACGACCTGCCGGGGTGCGCAATCCAGCCCGCGCCAGACCGCCAGATGCGCGGCGATCGCGGCGCGAAGCGGGTGCCAGCCGCAGGGGTCCGCCCCTCCCAGCAACCGATCGTCGGGCATCCGCCACGCCTGTTCGAGGTGACGCGCCCAGATGCGATGTGGAAAATCCGCCTGATCGGGAACACCGGGGTGAAAGGGTTGGAGGGGGACCGCCTTTGTTTCGGCGCGGACCCGTCTCGGCGCGGGGGCCACCAGATGAGGAAGATGTTCGGCAATATAAGTACCGGCGCCCCGTCGCGCGATCAGATACCCTTCGGCGATAAGCTGATCGTAGGCCGAGGTGACGGTCATGCGCGAAACGCTGAGTTCGCCGGCAAAAACCCGGCTCGCCGGCAGCCGCTGACCGCCATAGCGCCCGGTCAGCACCAGCGCCCGCAAGGCTTCGGAAAGCTGCAGATGCAGCGGGCGGTCCGACGCCCGGTCAAGCGCCATCGCAAACAGCGATGCGCTAAAATTGGACTGCTTATTTTCTTCTGTATTGGACATGTTTCCATGTCCAATAAGGCGCTACTCCTCGGTCATCAAGCCCCCATGCAGAGCCATCCGATGACTGAAAGCCTCGCCGTTACCAACCGATCCCGCCTGCGCCGTTCGCACCAGCGCGGGCATTTCGACAGGGAAACCATCAATGCCATTCTCGATGCGCAGCCGCTGTGCTCGGTCGGTTATGTGATGGACGGCAAGCCCTATGTGACGCCGACCCTGCAATGGCGCGAGGGCGATCATGTCTACTGGCATGGCTCTTCGGCCAGCCGTGGGCTGCGGGCGGGGCGCGATGCCGAAGTCTGCATCAGCGTCTCGATCCTCGACGGTTTCGTGCTGGCGCGCTCGGGCTTTCACCATTCGGTCAATTCGCGCTCGGTGATACTGTTCGGCACCGCCTTTCGGGTCGAGGAGCCGGCCGAGAAACTGGCCAAGCTGACCCGTTTCGTCGATGGCCTGTTCCCCGGACGCTATGCAGGTCTGCGGCCCGATACGGCGCAGGATATCAAGGCCACGACCGTTCTGGGTCTGAAGATCGAAGAGGGCAGTGCCAAGATCCGCACCGGCCCACCGGGTGACGAGGAAGAGGATTATGCCCTGCCGATCTGGGCGGGGGTGATCCCGGTCAGGACGGAAATCGGCCCCGCGATCCCGGACCCGCGCAATCTGGACGGCGTCGCGGTGCCCGACCACGTTCGGAATTTCAAACTGGGATAACTGCGCCGCCGCTTCACATCTCGCGCAGATAGGCCCACGAGACATATCCCTTGAGCCCCGGCGCCCGATCCAGCGCGACCTTGCACCAGCGGGTGCTGCCCGTCTGTTGACAGCTGCGGACACGCACGACGGTACCGTTGGGAAGGCCCACGATTACGTTGTAGCCGATTCCAGGACCTGCGCGCATTTTCAGCATGTCGTCGCCTTCGACGCCATAAACCTCATAGCGACCGCGCTCTCCGGCCACAGTGGATTGCGTGCTCAGCACCAAGGTCAGAATACCGATTGCCAGCGCGCTCAAGACGGTTCTGAACATCGTTCCCTCCTGTTACCTGCCTCGGATATTTGTCTAACGTCTCGGACGGTCGAAAGGAACGGCTACCTGACCAAATATGCACCCTGCCCCGTCAGGCGATAACGACCG
>CAYGNB010000562.1:0-1810 GCA_964351135.1 uncultured Rhodobacterales bacterium
GCCGCATTCCCCCCGCCGACGCCGACGCGATCCGCGCACAGGTTCCGGCGCGGCTGGCGGTACTGGAAACCATCCTGTCGCTTCCCCCCCCGGCCTTTGACGGCACGGCGACCTGCCACTGAGATTTTTTCCACCCATTTGCGCAATGATTTGACCAAGGAGATACAGATGACACGCACCGTTCAAACGATTGAGACCGAAGGCGGCAATGACGAACTGCGCCGCGACGATTACTTCCCGACGCTTGTCTTTTCATCCAAGCTGCATGACGCGGAATCGATGAACAAGGAAATCCTCGACGCGATCATCGAAGAACGCAAGAAGGACTCCAAGGGCATCGAACGGTCGAATTTCCGCAGCCTCGGCGGCTGGCACAGCCATAACCATCTGCAAAAAGACCCCAAATTCAAACGCCTTACTGACCGGCTGCATATGATGCTGGCAGGCGTGTCCGACAATCTGGGCTACGACAAATCCCGTGAACTGAAGATCACCACCATGTGGTCGATCACCAATCCGCCGCTCAGCTCGAACCGCGCCCATGTCCACCCCGGCGCGCTGTGGAGCGGGGTCTATTATGTGCAGGCCCCCGAGGGCGCGGGTCAGATCGAATTCACCGACCCGCGCACGGTAACGATCATGAACTCGGCCAGTTTCATCCCGAAACAGCGCCGCCAAGTGGAATGCTGGACCAAGGTGAAGGTCAAACCCGTGGCCGGTAAGATGCTGTTCTTTCCCTCATGGCTCTATCACAGCGTCGAACCGAACCTGGCGCAGGGAGACGGGCTCGAAAGCGAACGCATCATCATCAGCTTCAACATCAACCAGGTGAAGAAACCCAAGTAACGGCGCAAGACGCCCGTGTCGCGCCTCTCCCCCATCGGGCGATTGGGGAGAGGCACGCGCCCGGTGGCAAGCTGTTCAGGGACAACCGCTCAGCGCAGACGAAACATCGTTGCCCGCCTTCGGAACCACGATCGGCCGTCCGTCATGCCGCAGCACGTCGAATGCCGCATCGTAGAGCCGTTCCAATAGCGGTCGCGTCAGTATCCGGCCGGTTTCGCCCTGTGCAAACATACGTCCGTCCTTCATGGCGACGATCTGCGATGCCAGCCCGGCCGCGTGGTTGAGGTCGTGCAGAACGACGATCACCGTTTTGCCCAACGCCCGCGCCATGTGATCGACCGCGCGCATGACCACCTGGACCTGAGCCGGATCGAGGTTGTTCATGGGTTCGTCCAGCAAAACCACCTCGGTGTCCTGGCACAGGACCATCGCGATCAGGACACGCTGCTTCTGACCGCCCGACAGCGTGTCGAAGTAGCGCTCGGCAAGGGTGGCCAGCGACAGCCGCTCCAGCGCAGCGGCGATATGGGCGTGATCCTGCGCCGTAACCCGGCCGCGATGATGCGGAAAACGGCCGAACCCGACCAGTTCACGAACGGTCATGCGGCTGGGTTGTCCCTGTTCCTGACGCAGGATCGCCAACCGGCGGGCCAGATCACCGGTGGGCACATGGTGCACATCGGTGCCGTCCAGCGTCACGCTGCCGGCGTCCGGTCGCAACAGCCGCGCCATCTGCGCCAGCAATGTCGATTTCCCCGCGCCATTCGGCCCGATCAGCGCGGTGATGCTGCCCGGCACGATATCGACCGAGACGTCTTTCAGGATCGGGGTGCCACTGACGGCATAAGACAGGTTGCGGACAGAGATCACGACCGGCTCCTTCGGAAGATGAGGATCAGGAAAACGAGACCGCCGAAGAACTCGATGGCGATGCTCAGTGTGCTCTGCAGCGACAGAACACGCT
>CAYGNB010000563.1:0-1808 GCA_964351135.1 uncultured Rhodobacterales bacterium
CCGACGATGGGCACGACGATGTAGATGATCTCGAGGAAGTCGAGCACGAAGCCCAGAACGAACAGGATCAGCATCACGACAAGGAACACGACGGTTTCATTGTCGAAGGACCGCAGGAATTGCTGGATGTAATGCTCACCACCGAAGGAGATCAGCACGAGGTTCAGAAGCTGCGAGCCGATGAGAATGGTGAACACCATTGACGTGACTTTCGCCGTCTCGCGCACAACCGGACCAAGGATGTTGGTGCGGAACAGCACCCAGCAACTGTAGAGAAGGCCGAAGAAGGCGAAGTGATAGGCAATCTGGGCCAGCACATAGGCCACCCAGTCTTCGAACGGCACTGTCTCGCGCGAGATGCGGAGGTCGAAATTCACCCCGAGCAGGATCATGATCACCAGAGCCAAAGACGCCCAGATGACGATCTTGGCCGCGCCCTGCTCTTCCTTGAGCTTGCGATACGCGGCCAGCATGATGGCACCTGCCGCCCCCAGAGCCGCAGCCGGGGTCGGGTTGGTGATACCGCCAAGGATCGACCCGAGCACCGCCACGATCAGGATCAGGGGCGGGAAGACCACGCGCAGAAGTTCGTTCTGCGCCAGACGCCCCATCGCGATCCAGACACCGTACATCGTCAGTGCCATCGGGACCGCAAGGATCAGGAACGTGGCCCCTGCCCCGGTCAGCAGCGAAATGAACGCTACGTCGAACAGGAAGGCCAGCACAACGCCAATCCCGCCGACGATCAGAGGCAGCGGGTTTGACGATGGCGACACGCCGCGCGCGAGGATCAACACGAGGGCCAGCAACGTGAAGACCGTCGCTACACCCGCTCCGATAGGCGCTGCGTTTTCGCGCGCTTCGATCAGTGCAGCCGCACGCTCTTCCTCGGTCAGTTCCACCACCTCACCAGTGACACTGGCGGCTTCCATGGCCGCACGCTGTGCAACTGCGGCGTCCCACGCCTCTTGACCGTGCAGTTCGATCATCGACGCCTGACACTGCTCGGACACGTTGGTGCGCAGGCCCGGCCCCTCGGCGCGTTCAGCATAATCGGAGACCGTGATGGTCTGGCTGCCGATCACACCTGAGCTGAAGCCGATCACAACCGCGAGGATCAGACCAACCGGGGCTGCCAGGTACCAAGTCAGGGCTTCGTTGCGGGTCAC
Source organism: uncultured Rhodobacterales bacterium (assembly GCA_964351135.1). Lineage (GTDB taxonomy): Bacteria > Pseudomonadota > Alphaproteobacteria > Rhodobacterales > Rhodobacteraceae > Pukyongiella. The sequence goes on from CAYGNB010000563.1 coordinate 1,170, forward strand.
GACCTCGCCGCTTGTGCCGTCCAGCTGGACGGGTGGCGCGCTGGCGGGGCGTAACAGCGCAAACCCGAAGGCATAAAGCCCGTAAAGCAGAGCAAGGAACAGGCCCGGCAGCAGTGCCGCCTGGAACAGCGTGCCAACCGACAGCACCGCCGGTTCGCCGAGGAAGGTCAGCGCGTCGGTACACCCCGCCAGAACGGCGCGGGTTTCCTGACCGGTCGCGTACAGGTCCCCGACCAGCGTTCCCAGAAGAACGATCACGATGGAGGGCGGGATGATCTGACCCAGCGTGCCTGACGCCGCAATCACACCGGTGGCCAGTTCTGGCGAATAGTTGTTGCGCAGCATCGTCGGCAAGGCCAACAGGCCCATGGTCACCACCGTAGCACCCACGATGCCGGTCGAGGCTGCCAGGAAAGCACCCACGATCACGATGGACACGGCCAGACCGCCCGGCAGCGGGCCGAACACGCGCGCCATCGAGGTCAGCAGGTCTTCGGCGATCCGCGAGCGTTCGAGCGTGATGCCCATCATGACGAACATCAGAACCGCCAGCAGCGTCTCAATGGACTGACCTGCGATCACACGTTCGTTGATCCGGTTCACGATGAAGGAGATGTTGCGCTCCATCGCCTGTTCCCA
>CAYGNB010000564.1:0-1793 GCA_964351135.1 uncultured Rhodobacterales bacterium
CCGAGCCTGTCCAGGATCGACCGTTCGCGCGACAGCCGGTGCCCGATCAGCCAGTCGAGCCGCCCCGCCGGATCCGCGATCGGCGCGCCATGCCCCGAATGGAACACCGACCAGTCACGCGCGCGCAACCGACGGCAGGACGCCATGAAATCCGTCAGATCGCCATCGGGGGGCGATACCAGCGAACTGGCCCATCCCATCACGTGATCGCCCACGAAACAGATGTCGCCCCAGGCCAGGGCGATATGATTGCCGATATGGCCGGGGGTATGGATCACGTCCAGCGCCCAGCCCCCGGCTTCGATCCGGTCCCCGTCGGCAAGCACCCGGTCGGGCACAAAGCCGGTGTCGATCCCCTCGCCCCCTCCGGTCATGCCAAGGGCGACCAGATCGGCCATCACGGCGCTGCGTCCGGCGGCGGCATCGCCGAAGGCCAGCACCGGCGCGCCGGTCCGGTCCGCCAGCGGACGGGCCAGCGGCGAATGGTCGTTATGCGTATGGGTCACGACGATATGGCTGATCCGCTGCCCCGGCCCCACCGCCGCAAGGATCGCTTCGAGATGCGCCTGGGCCATCGGCCCCGGGTCGATCACCGCCAGATCGCTTTCGCCGACAAGGTAGGTGTTGGTGCCACGATAGGTCATCGGAGACGGGTTCGGCGCCACGATCCGCCGCAGCCCCGGCGACAGTGTTACCGGCTGACCCACAGGCGGGTCGAAATCGTCTGGCGGCAAGGTCATCGCTCTTTTTCTCCTTCCGATGGCCAGCTAGATTTAGCCCATGCAATTCGGATGGTTCAAACAGTATGTGCCGCGCGGGATTTACGCACGCGCGGCGCTGATCATCGTGCTGCCCGTCGTGGTGGTACAACTGGCGGTTTCGGTCGTTTTCATCCGGCGGCATCTGGAAGACGTCACCTCGCAGATGACCAGCGCCCTGGTGCGCGAACTCGATGTGATCGCTGGATTTGCCGCAGCCGCGGATTCGCGAGAGGAAGCGATGGAAGCGATGCAGCCGTTCCTGACCACGCTCCAGATCAACGCGCGGTTCGTGCCACGCACCGAAATACCGTCGCGCGACCAGATCCGCTGGTACGATTATTCGGGCCGGGTGATCCGGACAACCCTGCGCAACGACCTGCCGGACGTTCTGGCGGTGATCCAGCCCGACGACCGGGTGGTGCATCTGTTCGTGGACAGCGATCTGGGACCGGCGCAGATCAGCTTCAACCGCCGCAGGGTTTCGGCGGCCGCGCCGCATCAGTTGATCGTGACCATGCTGTTCTTTGGCGCGGTGATGACGCTGATCGCCTATGTCTACATGCGCAATCAGCTGCGACCGATCAAGAAACTGGCCGAAGCCGCAGAAGCGTTCGGGCGCGGGCGTTCCGTCCCCTACTCGGCGCGCGGGGCGCTCGAGGTGCGCGCCGCCGGCAACGCCTTTCTCGACATGCGCAACCGGATCGAACGGCAGATCGAACAGCGCACCATGATGCTGTCCGGGGTCAGCCATGACCTGCGCACGCCGCTCACCCGGCTGCGGCTGGGCCTGTCGCTGATCGACGAGGACGACGCCCGCCCGATGCTCAAGGACGTGGACGAGATGCAGGCCCTGCTCGATGCCTTTCTCGATTTTGCCCGTGGCGCCGCCGAAGGAGAGCCCGAGAAAATCGACCCGATCTCGCTGGCCCGGTCGGTGGTCGAGGACGCGCAGCGGCTGGGCCGGCCGGTGACGCTGGCGACCGTCGAAGGGTCCGGCATGGCAAACCTGCGCCCGGTGGCGCTGCGCCGGGC
>CAYGNB010000565.1:0-1785 GCA_964351135.1 uncultured Rhodobacterales bacterium
TGGCCAAGCCAAGGTAGTCGGGCGCATTTGCCGGGGTGATGCCGCCGGTGGGGCAGAACGAGATCTGCGGCAACGGCGCGCCGATGGCCTTCAGCGCCGGTGCACCGCCCGAGGCCTCGGCGGGAAAGAATTTCAGCATGTCATAGCCGCGCTCGAGCAAAGCCATCGCCTCGGTGGCGGTGGCGGCGCCGGGCAGCAGCGGCAGGCCCTCGGCCTCGCAGGCGGCGAGCAGCGTGTCGGTCGCGCCGGGCGATACGCCAAAGGTGGCACCGGCTGCCTTGGCCGCGCGCACATCGTCTGCGGTGATCAGGGTTCCGGCACCGACCACGCCGCCCTTGACCTGGGCCATTTCGCGGATCGCCTCCAGCGCGGCGGGGGTGCGCAGCGTCACCTCCAGTGCTGGCAGGCCTCCGGCGACCAGCGCCTCGGCCAATGGCCGCGCGGCGGCAACGTCGTCGATGACCAGCACCGGCATGACCGGCGCAAGTTGGCAGATTTCGCGGCTGCGGTGTGACGCGTCCCGAGGTGTCAGCATGGTTCAGAACCTGAATACGGTGGCACCGGCATCGGCCGCACCGACCGCCTGCCGGAACCCGGTGAAAAGATCGCGGCCGCAGCCCCAGTCATTGCCTGACAGGTCGCAGGTCGCGGGATCGCGGTCCATCACGCCCTCGGTCAGGATCTCGATCTGGCCGCGTTCGGCATCGACGCGCAGCAGATCGCCGTCGCGCAGCCGCGCGATGGGGCCGCCATCCAGCGCCTCGGGGCAGACGTGGATTGCGGCGGGCACCTTGCCGGAGGCACCCGACATGCGCCCGTCGGTGACCAGCGCCACCTTCTGCCCGCGCCCCTGCAGGACCGACAGGATCGGGGTCAGGCTGTGCAGTTCGGGCATACCGTTCGCTTTGGGGCCCTGGAACCGGACCACCGCGATAAGGTCGCCGGTCAGTTCGCCCGCCTTGAAGGCGGCCTTGACCTCCTCCTGGTCATGGAACACCCGTACCGGGGCCTCGACCACGCGATGTTCGGGCGCGACGGCCGAAACCTTGATCACGGCGGTGCCCAGATTGCCGGTCAGGCGTTTCAACCCTCCGGTGGGCTGGAACGGGTCGTTCGCGGGGCGCAGGATCCGGTCGTTGTGGCTTTCGCGCGGGCCGTCTTCCCAACGCAGCCCGTCGGGGCCGAGCTTGGGTTCGGCCACGTAATGCGCCAGCCCGGTGCCCGCGACGGTGCGGGTGTCGGGATGCAGCAGCCCGGCATCGAGAAGCCCGCCGATCACATAGGCCAGCCCGCCCGCAGCGTGGAAATGGTTCACGTCCGCCAGCCCGTTGGGATAGACCCGCGCCATCAGCGGAACCACCTCTGAGATGTCGGCGAAATCCTCCCAGTCGAGCCGGATACCCCCGGCGGCCGCCATCGCGATCAGGTGGATCAGCAGGTTGGTGGACCCCCCGGTGGCATTCAGCCCGACGATGCCGTTGACGAAGGCGCGTTCGTCGAGGATGTCGCAGACTGGCGTATAGGCGTTGCCCAAGGCCGAGAGCGACAGCGCCCGCTTGGCGCCTTCGGTGGTCAGCGCATCGCGCAGCCCCGTATTCGGGGTGACAAAGCTGGAGCCCGGCAGATGCAGGCCCATGAATTCCATCAGCATCTGGTTGGTATTGGCGGTGCCGTAAAAGGTGCAGGTGCCCGGCCCGTGATAGGCGGCCATCTCGGCGGCCATCAACGCATCGCGCCCGACCTCTCCGGCGGCGAATTTCTGGCGCACCTTCGCCTTTTCGTCAT
>CAYGNB010000566.1:0-1784 GCA_964351135.1 uncultured Rhodobacterales bacterium
GTGAAGCCACCTACCAGCGTGGAAATCTGTCCATCAGGATTGGTAACAACGACATCCACGGCGCCTGCAGCATGTGCCGGACTGGTACAAGTAATCTGCGTCGCGGAGTCCACCGTCAGAGAGGTACAGGAGGCTCCTCCTACGGAAACCGTTGCCCCGGAAAGAAATCCGCCACCCGTGAGAGTGAGTACCGTGCCCCCAGCCAGAGGACCAAAGGGAGGCGATACCCCACTGAGAACCGGAGCCGCGCGATAGGTATAGGAGTTGGCAAGCGTATCGGTTTGTCCATCGCTGCTCGTCACCACAATATCCACTAATCCCGCAACGTGGGCCGGAGCCACACAGGTCATCTGAGTGGGAGCAATGAAGTTCACCGTACCGCAGGATTGTCCCCCCACCGTAATGCTGGGACCGGTGGTGAAGTTCGTACCCGTCAATGTCAGCGTGTTTCCACCGGCCAGCGGTCCTCCATCGGGAGAAACTGCAGCAATACTGGGAGCGGGTTGATAAGTGTACGCTCCCGCTGAAGCCACAGACTGTCCGTCAGGGTTTGTCACAGTGACAGTGGCCGCACCCGCCGCATGGACTCCAGTGGTACAAAATATCTGAGTCGCGGTAACTAAGCTCACCGTACAGGTGGCACCACCAATATCCGCCGTCGCACCGGCCAAGAAGCCGGTTCCAGTAATAGTTACTGAAGTTCCTCCCGCAAGAGGACCTGCCACAGGACTAATCGATGTATAGGTCGGCGCGGGCTGGTACGTATATCCCGATACCAACGTACCCGTCTGCGTATCCGAATTCGTAAAGACCACATTCACCGCGCCCGCTGCATGGGCGGGGGTATCGCACGTGGCCTGGGTGGAAGAAAGAATATTCACTGCCGTACAGGAAGAACCGCCAATGGTGATGGTTCCGCCCGCAAGGAAGCCGGTTCCCGTAAGTGTTACGTTAGTTCCCCCCGCAATCGAACCGGCAGAAGGTGAAATACTCGTTACCGTCGGGGCGGCTTGATAGGTGTAGGAACTGCTGAGTGTGGAATTTTGATTGTCAGAGTTGGTAACCACCGTGTCCACTGCTCCCGCTGCATGGGCAGTAGTGGTACAGGTGATCTGGGTCGCAGAAACCACATTCACACTATTACATGCACTTCCTCCCAGACTCACCGTGGCTCCCGAAAGGAATCCCGTTCCCGTAAGGGTCACGGAAGTTCCCCCTGCCAGAGCTCCCGCCGTAGGTGAAATGGCGGTGACGTTCGGAGCGGCTTGATACGTATAGGAGCTTCCCAAAGTGTCCGTTTGAGAATCGGAGTTAGTCACCACCACGTCTACGGCACCTGCGGCATGGGCGGGAGTCAGACAAGTAATTGAAGTCGCCGACACCACGTTTACGCTGGTACAAGCACTTCCGCCTACGGTGACACTTGCCCCACTCAAGAAACCAGATCCCGTTAGGGTTAAGGTGGTTCCACCTGCAAGAGCTCCTGCAGTGGGAGAAACGCTACCTAAGGTCGGCGCAGCTTGGTAAGTGAATCCACCCACCAGAGTGTCAGACTGGGAATCGAAATTGGTGACCACCACATCTTGAGCACCCGCGGGATTCGCAGGGGTGGTACAGGTAATTTGATTCGCCGAAACCACCGTCACACCGGTACAGCTTGCACCGTTCACAGTGACCGTCGCAGAAGCAAGGAAATCTGAACCCGAAACAGTCAGGGTGGTTCCCCCCGCTAAGGGCCCTGCCACAGGACTCACAGAAGAAACCGTGGGGGCCGCCTGGTAGGT
>CAYGNB010000567.1:0-1781 GCA_964351135.1 uncultured Rhodobacterales bacterium
GGATCGCACCACCCTTGGTCGTTACGTCCTCCAGATGTTCCTGCACCTTGTCCACTGCGTCGCTGTTGATCAGCGGGCCGGTGGTGACACCGTCGGCGAGACCGTCGCCTACGTTCAGTTTTTCCACCGCTGCCTTCAGCTTTTCGGCAAAGGCGTCATAGACGCCTGCCTGCACATAAATGCGGTTGGCGCAGACGCAGGTCTGGCCGTTGTTGCGGAACTTGCACATCATTGCACCCTCAACCGCCGCGTCGAGATCGGCGTCGTCGAACACGATGAAGGGGGCGTTGCCGCCAAGTTCCATCGAACATTTCATTACCTGATCGGCCGCCTGCCGCAGCAGGATGCGGCCCACCTCGGTCGAACCGGTAAAGGTCAGCTTGCGCACGGCGGGGTTTTCGCAGAATTCCTTGCCAATCTCCGAGGCGCGCGACGATGGCACCACGTTGAAGACGCCGGCGGGGATGCCCGCGCGTTCGGCCAGCACGCCCAACACCAGCGCCGACAGCGGCGTTTCTGCGGCGGGCCGGGCAACGAAGCTGCACCCGGCGGCCAGTGCCGGACCCGCCTTGCGGGTGATCATCGCATTCGGAAAGTTCCACGGCGTGATCGACGCGGCCACACCGATGGGCTGTTTCAGCACCATGATCCGTTTGTCGCGCTGGTGGCCGGGAATGGTTTCGCCGTAGACGCGCTTGGCCTGTTCGCCGAAGAATTCGATGAACGAGGCACCGTAGGCGATCTCGCCTACCGCTTCGGCCAGCGGTTTGCCCTGTTCGGCGGTCAGGATCGTGCCGAGATCCTCGGCGTTTTCCATCATCAGGTCGAACCAGCGGCGCAGGACAATGGCGCGTTCCTTGCCGGTCCAGCTGGCCCATTCCTTCTGGGCCTGTTCCGCCTGCGCGATGGCGCCCGCGACCTGGGCGCGGCTCAGGTCCGCCACCTCGGCGATTACGTCGCCGCGCGCCGGATTCTCGACAGAGAATGTGCCGTTCTCTCCCTTGATCCATTTGCCGCCGACATAACCGTCGGTGGCCAGCAGCGTGGGATCTTTCAGAAGCGATTTGAGGTCGGTTGTTGCATCCAGCATGGTCGGGCTCCCTGAATAAAGTCTCGCGAAGGGAAACCACTTGGGGCAGTGTTTGTCCATATCGAGTTGCCGAAGGGGAAAATCATGGATTGGGACGATGCCTATGCCAATGGGGCCTATATTGCGGGCGCAGCGGATTATCCGCCGCGCTGGGCAGCGGCTGCGGCGGCGTTTCGCGAGGCGCTGGGCGAGAATGCAAAGCTCGACCGGCACTATGGCGATGGTGACCGCGAACGGTATGATCTGTTCCTGCCCCAATCCGCTCCGGCCGGTACGGTGGTGTTTGTGCATGGCGGATACTGGCGGGCCTTCGGGCGGAGCGACTGGTCGCATCTGGCAGCGGGGCCCCTGGCGCGCGGCTGGGCAGTGGCGATGCCGTCCTATGATCTGTGTCCCACGGTGAAGATTTCCGACATCACCAACCAGATCGCCACGGCGGTGCAGGCGATCTGGGCGGAAACCCAGGGGCCGATTTCGCTGGCGGGCCATTCCGCCGGGGGGCATCTGGTCGCCCGAATGCTTGACCCGCTGCTGGTGCCGGAAAAGGTGGCCAACCGGTTGCACGCGGTGATGCCGATTTCGCCGTTGTCGGATCTGCGGCCGTTGATGAAAACACAGATGAACGACGATTTCCGTCTGACCCCGGCCGAGGCCGAGGCCGAGAGCCCGTTGCTCATGGCGATCCGGCATC
>CAYGNB010000568.1:0-1776 GCA_964351135.1 uncultured Rhodobacterales bacterium
GTCTGCTATGTTAGAAGCGATCCAACAGAGGAGTCGCTTCCATGTCGCAAACCTTTCTGAACCACCTGACTGACACGCTGGCGCAGATCGACGCCGAGGGGCTGACCAAGCGCGAACGGCTGATCACCTCGCCACAGGGGGGTGAGATCACCGTGGGCGGCAAGCGGGTGATCAACCTGTGCGCCAACAACTATCTCGGTCTGGCCGACCACCCCGACCTGATCGCGGCGGCGCGGGCGGCGATGGACCCCAAGGGGTTCGGCATGGCCAGCGTCCGGTTCATCTGCGGCACCCAGGACATCCACCGGCAACTGGAACAACGGCTGGCCGCGTTCCTGGGCATGGACGACGCGATCCTGTTCGCCGCCTGTTTCGACGCCAATGGCGGGCTGTTCGAACCCCTGCTGGGACCCGAGGACGCAATCGTGTCGGACGCGCTGAACCATGCCTCGATCATCGACGGCATCAGGCTGTGCAAGGCGAAACGCTATCGTTATGCCAATTCGGACATGGACGATCTGGCCGCCCAGCTGGAAGCGGCACGCAACGACGGCGCCCGCCATATCATGATCGCCACCGACGGCGTGTTCAGCATGGATGGCTACCTCGCGAAACTGCCCGAGATCCGGGTGCTGGCCGACCGCTATGACGCGGTGCTGATGGTGGACGATTGCCATGCCACCGGTTTCATGGGGCCCAGCGGTGCGGGAACGCCCGCGCATTTCGGCGTGCGTGCCGATATCCTGACCGGTACGCTGGGCAAGGCGCTGGGGGGCGCAATCGGCGGCTATACCGCTGGGCCGCAACCGGTGGTCGACCTGTTGCGCCAGCGGGCGCGGCCCTACCTGTTTTCCAATTCGCTGCCACCCGCAATCGTCGCAGCGGGACTGGAGGCGATCCGGCTGGTCGAAGCGGGCAACGAGCTGCGCGCGCGATTGTTCGAGAATGCCGCCTATTGGCGCGCGGGGCTCGAGCGGCTGGGGTTCGACCTGCTGCCGGGCGAACACCCGATCGTGCCCGTCATGCTGGGCGAGGCGCAGCTCGCGCAGGATATGGCGGCGCGGCTGTTCGACGAGGGCGTCTATGTCTCGGGCTTTTTCTTTCCGGTGGTGCCGCGCGGGCAGGCACGCATCCGCACCCAGATGAACGCGGCGCTCACGCGCGATGAACTGGACCGGGCGCTGGTGGCGTTCGAAACGGCAGGCAAGGCAGTGGGAGTGTTGACGTGAAACCGAACACGATGAAAGCGCTGGAAAAATCGAAACCCGAGCCGGGCCTGTGGATGACCCGCGCCCCGGTGCCCGAGATCGGCCCGGACGACGTGCTGATCCGCATCAACAAGACCGGCATTTGCGGTACCGACGTTCATATCTGGAACTGGGACGACTGGGCGCAGAAAACCGTTCCGGTGCCACTGATCACCGGCCATGAATTCGCCGGGGAAATCGTCGAGGTCGGACGCAATGTCGAGGACCTGCAGGTGGGCCAGCGCTGTTCCGGCGAGGGTCACCTGATCGGCAAACAGTCGCGCCAGAGCCGCGCGGGCAAATTCCACCTCGACCCGGAGACCCGTGGCATCGGGGTGAACGAACAGGGGGCCTTCGCGGAATATCTACGCCTGCCTGCCTTCAACGTGGTGCCGCTGCCCGACGATATCCCCGACGATATCGGCGCCATTCTCGATCCGCTGGGCAACGCGGTGCATACCGCGCTGAGCTTCGATCTGGTGGGCGAGGACGTGCTGATCACCGGCGCCGGGCCGATCGGCATCATGGC
>CAYGNB010000569.1:0-1775 GCA_964351135.1 uncultured Rhodobacterales bacterium
GCGCTGGACCGGGTCGGGTTCCTGCCCGCCGTGTTGCACGGGGAATTCACGCCCGATCTGTCCACCCGGTTGTTCGGAAAGGACTTTCCGCTGCCCTTCGGCGTGGCGCCGGTGGGCATGTCGGGGCTGATCTGGCCCGATGCCGAAAACACCCTGGCGCGCGCCGCCGCCAGCGCGGGCATCCCCTATTCCCTGTCCACCGTGGCCAGCAAGACGCCCGAGGACGTGGCCCCGAGCCTCGGTGACCACGGCTGGTTTCAGCTCTATCCGCCACGGGACGAGGAAATCCGCCGCGACATGCTGGACCGCGCCCGTGTGGCGGGGTTCGACACGTTGGTGGTGACGGTCGACGTGCCGGTCGCCTCGCGCCGGGAACGGCAGACGCGGTCGGGTCTGACCCAGCCGCCACGGCTGACACCGCGCCTGCTGGCGCAGGTGGCCCGGCGCCCGGCCTGGGCGCTGGCGGTCGCGCGCGCCGGCATGCCCCGGATGCGCATCTTTGATCCCTATGTCAGCGAGGCGCGCCAGAACCTGCCGTCAACCGCCCATATCGGATACCTGCTGCGCACCGCGCCCGACCGCGATTACATCGCCTGGCTGCGCGACAACTGGCAGGGTCCGCTGGTGATCAAGGGCGTGCTGCGCGCCGAGGATGCCACCATGCTGGAGCAACTGGGCGCCGACGCGATCTGGGTATCCAACCATGCCGGGCGCCAGTTCGACGGCGCACCCGGTGCAATCGAGGTGCTTGCCGACATTCGCGCCGCCACAACTTTGCCGCTGATCTTCGACAGCGGGATCGAGGGCGGGCTGGATATCCTGCGCGCCGTGGCGACGGGGGCGGATTTCGTGATGCTGGGCCGGGCGTTCCACTTCGCGGTTGCAGCCCTGGGCGAAGCAGGCCCCGCGCATCTGATCGACATGCTGACCAAGGACATGGCCGCAAACATGGGCCAGTTGGGTGTCCGCCGCCTCGCGGACCTGCCGGCTCCCATTCAACTCGCTCCCAAGCCCTGACATCACTGCGGCGCAGCACGAGATGCTGCATCGCCGCAATTTATCGGGCCGCCGCCGTTTACGCGACGTAAAAAGCACCTTAGTAACACATCATTGCTGCAAGCCCGGAGGCTACCGATGACCGAGTTCCGCAAGATCCTGATAGCCAACCGTGGCGAGATTGCCATTCGCATCATGCGTGCCGCGAACGAGATGGGCAAACGTACGGTTGCGGTCTACGCGGAAGAGGACAAGCTGGGCCTGCACCGGTTCAAGGCGGACGAAGCCTATCGCATCGGCGAAGGGCTGGGGCCGGTCGCCGCCTATCTGTCGATCGAGGAAATGATCCGGGTCGCTCGCGAAAGCGGTGCGGACGCGATCCATCCCGGCTATGGCCTGCTGTCCGAGAACCCCGATTTCGTCGATGCCTGCACTGCCGCGGGCCTGACTTTTATCGGCCCCAGGGCCGAAACCATGCGCGCGCTCGGCGACAAGGCCAGCGCCCGCAAGGTGGCGATCAAGGCGGGCGTTCCCGTCATCCCGGCAACCGAGGTTCTGGGCGACGATTTCGACGCCATCGCCAAAGAGGCTGCGGAAATCGGCTATCCCCTGATGCTCAAGGCATCGTGGGGCGGCGGCGGGCGCGGGATGCGCCCGATCCACGGCCCCGACGAGCTTGCCGAGAAAGTGCTGGAAGGCCGGCGCGAAGCCGAGGCCGCCTTTGGCAACGGCGAAGGGTATCTGGAAAAGATGATCACCCGCGCCCGCCATGTCGAGGT
>CAYGNB010000570.1:0-1774 GCA_964351135.1 uncultured Rhodobacterales bacterium
CATGTCGATTTGACGCAGGGGCGCGCCTATTCGGCGGCCTTCATTTCGAACCCTTGCGCGATCATATCAGCTGGTTCCACCGGGTATTCGCCCGAGAAGCAGGCGTCGCAATATTGCGGGCAGGCGCCGTTGCGGCCCCGGGTTTCGCCGACCGCGCGGTAAAGCCCGTCGAGCGAGATGAATTTCAGGCTGTCCACCGCCAGATATTCGCGCATCTCGTCTTCGGTCATGCTGGCGGCCAGCAGTTTTTCGCGCTGCGGTGTGTCCACCCCATAGAAACAGGGCCAGGCGGTCGGCGGGCTGGCGATGCGGAAATGCACCTCCTTGGCGCCGGCATCCAGGATCATATCCTTGATCTTGCGGCTGGTGGTGCCGCGCACCACCGAATCGTCGACCAGCACCACGCGCTTGCCCCGGATCAGGGCCCGGTTCACGTTCAGCTTCAGCCGCACGCCCATGTTGCGGATCTGTTCGGTCGGTTCGATGAAGGTCCGCCCCATATACTGGTTGCGGATGATCCCCATCGCGTAGGGAATGCCCGATTCCAGCGAAAACCCGATCGCTGCGGGGGTGCCGCTGTCGGGTACCGGGCAGATCAGATCCGCGTCGACATGGCTCTCCTTGGCCAGTTCGCGGCCGATCGCCTCGCGCGTTTCATAGACTGATCGCCCGCCCAGGATCGAATCGGGGCGCGAGAAATAGACATGTTCGAAGATGCAGAATTTCGACGGCTGCGGGCGGAAGGGGAAATGGCTCTCGACGCCGTCCTCGGCGTTGATCACGACCACCTCGCCGGGTTCGATCTCGCGGATGAACTCGGCGCCGATGATGTCCAGCGCACAGGTTTCCGAACTCAGCGCCCAGCCGTCGCCGATGCGGCCCAGGACCAGCGGCCGCACTCCCATGGGGTCGCGGACACCGATCAGCTTGGTTCGGGTCATGGCGACCACCGAAAACGCCCCTTCGACCCGGCGCAGCGCGTCCTCTATCCGTTCCGGGATGGTGCGCTGCAGGCTGCGGGCCATCAGGTGGATGATGCATTCGCTGTCGCTGCTGGACTGGAAGATGCTGCCCCGCTCGATCAGTTCGCGCCGCAGCGAATTGGCATTGGTGATGTTGCCGTTATGCGCGATGGCCGCGCCGCCCATCGAAAATTCGCCAAAGAACGGCTGTACGTCGCGGATCGCGGTCTGCCCCTTGGTCCCGGCGGTGGAATAGCGCACATGGCCGATCGCCACCGGGCCGGGCAGGGTCTCCATCACCTTCTGCGAGGTGAAGTTGTCGCGCACATAGCCGAAACGGCGCGCGTTGTTGAACCCTTGTTCGGGGTCGTGGGCGACGATCCCGCCGGCCTCTTGCCCCCGGTGCTGCAAGGCGTGCAGCCCCAGCGCGACGAAATTCGACGCATCCTGCACCCCGACCACGCCGAAAATGCCGCATTCCTCTTTCAGCTTGTCGCCGTCGTCGGATGGCATCCAGGCGTCGAAATCAAAGGGGTGGGCGGGAAGGGGCTTGTGATCGGACAAGGCGGGCAGCTCCGAATCCGTTGACGGGTCAGCCCCCACATAATCGCTTGCCGGGGCGGTGTCACGGTCTCGTCGCATTCCTGTGCCTCGTTCCGGTCTTGATTTTGCGTGGGGCGGCGGCTAGGCAGGGGCCATGAACCCGACCTGCACCATTTGCGGCTGCATTATTCCCTGCTGATCCTTCCAGCGGGCCGGTTTCTGTCGTTTTCTTCCATCTGACAAGTTGCTAAGCCCGCGCCGGGAGGCCC
>CAYGNB010000571.1:0-1765 GCA_964351135.1 uncultured Rhodobacterales bacterium
TCGACCAGCGATTCCTTGCAGCCGTATTTGTTGTCGAATTTCGACTTGGTGACGCTGTCATTGACGTTGATCGCGGGGAAGGGCAGGTGGCCCTTTTCCATCATCTGATAGAGGCGATGCACGCCGGTCGTGGTTTCCTCGGTCACGCCCTTGATCATGTGGCGCTGTTTCACGAACCAGCCGGGGCTGGCGGCCATCCGCTTGCGGATCTGGTCGAACAGCGCGACCTCCTCCTCGCTCGTCGGCGTGGCGATCAGCTCTTCCTCGCCCTCTTCGACGCGGGCGCCGAGCAGAATATAGAGCGTGGCATCGCCGCCATCGTCGAGGATCATGTTCGCGCCGCCTTCCTCGAAATGAAAGATGCGGTCGCAGTAATCCCAGTACTCTTCAAGCGTTTCGCCCTTGACCGCAAAGACGGGCGTGCCGGTTGCGGCGATGGCGGCGGCGGCGTGATCCTGGGTCGAAAAGATGTTGCACGACGCCCAGCGGACGTCGGCCCCCAGCGCTGCCAGTGTCTCGATCAGCACCGCGGTCTGGATGGTCATGTGCAGCGATCCGGCAATCCGCGCGCCCTTCAGCGGCTTGGACTCTCCGTATTCGGCGCGCAGGGCCATCAGGCCCGGCATTTCGGTTTCGGCAATATCCAGTTCCTTGCGGCCGTATTCGGCCAGCGAAATATCTTTGACGATGTAAGACTCGGTCACGGTGAAACTCCAGAATTATCCGTGTCGCGTCTAACATTCATTCCGCAGGCGGACAATGTGGATAAGCCCGGCATGATGAACGGGCGTCTTTCGCATTTCACCGGCCCGGCTGCACCGCGACGGGCGCATCCCGCCTATCCGGTCAGCTGGCGATCTCGTCCTCGGGCGTTGCCGCGACATTGTGCCAGTACTGCCCGGTGGCCAGCACGCAGGCGAGCCCGTCGGTGCGCGTCACGAAAACGGTGAAGCTGCCCGATTTGGACGACGACCAGACCTCCAGCATATGCTGGGGATTCTGCAATCCGCCGCCGGTCAGGTGTTCGTCATGCCGCGTTTCCAGTTTCTCGACCAGGATCTCGCGTGGCATGCAGGCGAGTGTCTGCGCCCCGGCCGGCGGAGCGAGTGCTGCCGCGCCAAAGACAAGTGCTGCCGTAAGAAGTCGTTTGAACATGGTGTTCTCCTTCGCGTTCAGGGATGCCCGCCCGCGAGGGTGAGGACACCCATCGTCATGGTAGTTCACCATATGTGGGGTGGCCAATGCGGGTATTCCACCATTGGCCACAATCGATTGATCGCGCGCCGGGTGAACGTGAACGGCCCGGATTTCGGTTTGCGTCCGCCGGCGCGCGGATATACCCAACGCCCCATTCCTGAGGAGTGACGCCCATGCCCCCGCGACAGCCCCGTGCCTGGCAGCGCATGTTATCCGGTCGCCGGCTCGACCTGCTGGACCCCACCCCGGTGGATGTCGAAATCGAGGACATCGCGCACGGTCTGGCCTTCGTGGCGCGCTGGAACGGGCAGACACGGGGCGATTTCGCCTATTCCGTGGCCGAGCATTCGCTGCTGGTCGAGCAGATCTTTGGCCGTATCGCGCCGACGGCCCCGGCAAAATGGCGGCTGGCCGCGCTGCTGCACGACGCCCCCGAATACGTGATCGGCGATATGATTTCGCCGGTAAAGGCGGCTGTGGGACCGAGCTATGGCGAACTCGACGCGCGACTTGCGGTGGCGATCCGTATCCGCTTTGGGCTGCCTGCCGCGCTGCCGGTGCGGGTGAA
>CAYGNB010000572.1:0-1745 GCA_964351135.1 uncultured Rhodobacterales bacterium
ATCGTCATGCCGATGTCGCGCCGCTGACGCCCACTGTCTCCGACCGGTTCAGCAGCGGCGCGGCAATGGCGGGCGCGCGATCGGGGGACACGCTTTCATGCAGCTTTTCGCTGCGGTCACGACCGACCACACGGGGTGATCGCAACAGGAATATCTTGCCCCATCCACGCCAGGTCCCGACCGACGGGGCGCCGACATCCTGAAAAAACCGCGCCCGCCAGCCCTGGGGCAATGGCAGGCCGCATTCTTCGGCGCGGTCCAGCATCCAGACCAGCGGAATATTGGCGAGCGGCCGCGCAGGTTCGTATCCGGACAGCTGCCCGCCGACATCGCCATGGGTGCCCCGGAACCAGACCTGTTCGATATGGCCCCGCCAGCCCGGCGGACAGGTCCACAACACGGGGGTAAAGACCTGCCGCGTCTCATCCAGCCCCAGCGCGTGAAACCCGTTGCGGATCCCGGCACCCAGTTCATGGTTGTGGAACCCGTGATCGCGCTCGGCCAGTTTCCACAGGAACGGCAACCGCATCCCCAGCGCCTTAACTGTATCCCACACGCCGACCATCTCGATCGGCACATCGTCGTGACAGAAGGCCAGCGAAAAGGTCGCGGCGTGGGGATTGCCCTCGGCACCGCGATAGTACCGATAGGCGGTACGGATGTTACGCTCGGTCGCGTGTTCGGCGCGCAGCAGCCCGACCCGGTCGATGACGCCCGCCAACGACCGCACCGCATAGGCACCGCGAGAATAGCCCATCAGATAGATCCGGTCGCCGGGCCGGTAGCGCGAGGCGAGATATCCGTAGGCCCGGCGGATCTGCCGGTTGATTCCCCGCCCCATCAACACATCCGGCGCAACGCGCCAACGCGTCAGCTGTACACCCGCCTCGTAAAACACCGACACCGCGCCGCCCACCTCGCAGCACAGGCGAAAGGTGATCCCGGCGTTGGTCTCGTACCCCGGCTCCAGCGATGACATGGTCCCGTCGAGGATGATCACATGGGCCCGTGGCCCGCGCGCCACGCTTTCGGCCGAGTGTTCGGACCGAAGCGGCCGCCCGAGCCATCCGAGTAGCCTAGTTTTCAGCCGTGACAGGTTCATCCTTCAACATGTCCCAAACACGTTGCGGCGTGAACGGCATGTCCGCCTGCCGCACGCCGCGATCCCACAGCGCGTCCTGAACCGCATTCGCCACCGCCGCCATCGACCCGACGGTGCCGGCCTCGCCGCAGCCTTTCATCCCCATCGGGTTGGCAGTCGACGGCGTCGGTTCAGAGGTAAACCCGATCATGGGCACGTCAGCCGCGCGCGGCAAGGCATAGTCCATGAACGATGCCGTGAGCATCTGGCCGTCGCCGTCATACACAACCCGTTCGCAGATCGCTTGCCCCAGCCCCTGCACCACCCCGCCATGCACCTGACCTTCGGCCAGCAGCGGGTTGATCAGGTTCCCGAAATCGTCGACGACCGTGTAGCGGTCCACCATCACCGCGCCGGTTTCGGGGTCCACCACCACCTCGGCCAGATGAGCGCCGTTGGGGAAACTGCGCCCCGGCAACGTGGCCCGGGCCTGGTGGCTGAGCAGATCCGCGCGCCCGTCGGCGCGGGCCATTTCGGCGGCTTCCAGCATGGTGGGCGTCAGGTTCGATCCCGGCGCACGGAATGTCTGATCGTCGAATGTGACCGCGTCGGCCTCGACCCCCATCTTGTCGGCCAGGAACGGCGCAAAGGCCGCCACCATCAC
>CAYGNB010000573.1:0-1734 GCA_964351135.1 uncultured Rhodobacterales bacterium
AACACGGGCAAACAGGCGGAACCTCTCGAGGGACGACATGACACAGAACAAGCACGAATCGGACGTGGCCTTCATCACCGCGCTTGCCGAGCTCTTGCGCGAAAACGATCTGGGCGAAATTCAGGTCAAGCGCGATTATGGCGCCGATGACAGCCTGAATGTGCGCGTAAGCCGCGCGACCTCCCACGCGGCGGTGGCGGCCCCTGTGCCCGCGCCCGTCGCCGCGGCGCCCGCCGCCGCCCCAGCCCCTGCGGCGGCTGCGGCTCCGGCCGAACCCGCCGAGGACCCGGCCAGCCACCCCGGCGCGGTCACCTCGCCGATGGTCGGCACGGTCTACATGCAGCCCGAACCGGGCGCGCCCGCCTTCATCACCACCGGCGCGCAGGTATCCGAAGGCGATACCCTGCTGATCGTCGAGGCGATGAAGACCATGAACCACATCCCGGCGCCGAAATCCGGCACCGTGAAACGCATCCTGGTCGAGGATGGCGCCGCAGTGGAGTTCGGCACCCCGCTCGTGATCATCGAGTAAGGCGCGGCGATGTTTGACAAGATCCTGATCGCCAACCGCGGAGAGATCGCGCTGCGCGTGGTACGGGCCGCGCGTGAAATGGGCATCGCATCCGTGGCCGTGCATTCCACCGCCGACAGCGACGCGATGCATGTGCGCATGGCCGACGAATCCATCTGCATCGGCCCCCCGCCCAGTCCGCAAAGCTACCTGTCCTTCCCCGCGATCATCTCGGCCTGCGAGATCACCGGGGCACAGGCGATCCACCCCGGTTACGGTTTTCTGTCCGAGAACGCCCGTTTCGTTCAGGCGGTCGAGGATCACGGGCTGACCTTCATCGGCCCGACCGCCGAACATATCCGCGTCATGGGCGACAAGATCACCGCCAAGGACACGATGAAAACGCTGGGCGTACCTTGTGTTCCCGGTTCCGACGGAGGCGTGGCCGATCTGGACGAGGCCAGACGCATCGGCGCCGAAATCGGCTATCCGGTCATCATCAAGGCCACCGCCGGCGGCGGCGGCAAGGGGATGAAGGTCGCGGCCTCGGACGCCGACATGGAAAAGGCGTTCCTGACCGCGCGGGCCGAGGGCAAGGCCAATTTCGGCAATGACGAGGTCTATATCGAGAAATACCTGACCACGCCGCGCCATATCGAAATCCAGGTCTTTGGCGACGGGCGCGGAAACGCGGTGCATCTGGGCGAACGCGACTGTTCGCTGCAACGCCGCCATCAGAAGGTGTTCGAAGAAGCCCCCGGCCCCTGCATCAGCGCCGAAGAGCGCGCGAGGATCGGCAAGATCTGCGCCGACGCGGTTGCGCGGATCAACTATATCGGCGCGGGCACCATCGAGTTTCTCTACGAGAACGGCGAATTCTACTTCATCGAGATGAACACCCGCCTGCAGGTCGAACATCCGGTGACCGAAGGCATCTTTGGCGTCGATCTGGTCCGGGAACAGATCCTTGTCGCGGCGGGCGAGCCGATGTCCTTCACGCAGGACGAGCTGCAGATCAACGGCCACGCGATCGAGGTGCGGATCAACGCGGAAAAACTGCCGAATTTCGCGCCGTCCCCCGGCCGGATCAGCCAGTATCACGCCCCCGGCGGGCTGGGCGTGCGGATGGATTCGGCGCTTTATGACGGCTATTCGATCCCGCCCTATTACGACAGCCTGATCGGCAAGCTGATCGTGCATGGCCGCGACCGGCCCGAGGCGCT
>CAYGNB010000574.1:0-1734 GCA_964351135.1 uncultured Rhodobacterales bacterium
ATGGGATTTGACGGCAAGACCCTGATCCATCCGGCCCAGGTCGATGTGACCAATACCGCTTTTGCCCCGTCCGAGGCCGAGGTCGATCTGGCCCGCCGCCAGATCGCCGCCTTTGACGAGGCCGAGGCCTCGGGGCAGGGCGTCGCCGTGGTCGATGGCAAGATCGTCGAGAACCTTCATGTTGCCACCGCGCGGGCCGTTCTGGCAAAAGCCGAAGCAATCGAGGCTTTGCAAGCGGGGTAACCCATCATGGGATGGTGGCTTCTGATACTTGGCGTGGCGCTATGGGCGCTGGCGCATCTGTTCAAACGCATCGCGCCGGGCCTGCGCGCCCGGCTGGGCGACCGGGCCAAGATCCTGGTGACGCTGGATCTGATCGCCGCGATCGTGCTGATGGTGCTCGGGTTCCGCATGACCGCCTATGTCGCGGTCTGGACCCCGCCCGCGTTCATGGTTCACATCAACAACCTGCTGGTGCTGATCGCGATCTGGATGATGAGCCCCGCCGGCGCCAAGGGCCGGCTGCTGAATGGCATGCGCCACCCGATGCTGACGGGCTTCGCGCTCTGGGCCGTGGCGCACCTGCTGGTCAATGGCGATCTGGCCGCAATCGTGTTGTTCGGCGGGTTGCTGGTCTGGGCGCTGGTCGAGATGGCGGTGATAAACCGTGCCGAACCAGACTGGCAGCCGGGCGAACCGGGCACGCTGGCCAAGGATGCGATGTTCATGGTCGCGTCGGTGGTGCTGCTGGCGGTGATCGGCTACATCCACGGCCTTGTCGGCCCCAGCCCCTTCCCGATGTGAGGATCTGTTGATGTCGACACTTTACCGCCTGCTGACCGAGGATGACACATCGGCCTTCTGCCACAAGGTGTCGGATGCGCTAGCCAAGGGTTGGGAACTGCATGGCGATCCGGTGATGAGTTTTGATTCCGCGCGCGGTGTGATGCGCTGCGGACAGGCGGTGACCAAACAGGTCGCCGCAGACTATTCCTCCGAAATGAAGCTGGGAGAGCAATAGATGACGCCGAAGACCAACGCGGGCCGTTTCTTTGAGGATTACCGGATCGGGCAGGTCCTGACCCATGCGGTGCCGCGCACGGTGTCGGGGGGCGAACGGGCGCTTTATCACGCGCTCTATCCGGCGCGGCACGCGCTCTATTCCTCGGACGAATTCGCCCGGTCCTGCGGGTTGCCTGCGTCGCCTGTCGACGATCTGGCCGCGTTCCATATCGTGTTCGGCAAGACGGTGCCGGATGTGTCGCTGAACGCGGTGGCCAATCTCGGTTACGCGCAGGGGCGCTGGCTGAAACCGGTCTGGCCCGGCGATACGCTGCGGTCGGAATCCGAGGTCATCGGGCTGAAACAGAACTCCAACGGCCGGACCGGCGTGGTCTGGGTGCGTACCCGCGGACTGAACCAGCGCGACGAGACGGTGATGGAATATGTCCGTTGGGTGATGGTGCGCAAGCGCGACGCCAACGCACCCGCGCCCGAAACCGTGGTGCCGGCGCTCGATGCGGCCATAGCGGCCTCGGACTTGGTTACGTTCGACGGTTTGGATTTCTCGTCCTACGATTTTGCGCTGGCGGGCGAACCGCATCGCTGGGGCGATTACGAGGTCGGTGAAACGATCGACCATGTGGACGGCGTGACCATCGAGGAAGCCGAACACATGATGGCCACGCGGCTGTGGCAGAACACCGCCAAGGTCCATTTCGACGCCACCAACCG
>CAYGNB010000575.1:0-1731 GCA_964351135.1 uncultured Rhodobacterales bacterium
GGTCAGACCTGCCTTTGCCAGAAGATCGAAAAGTTCGTCCGGTGTGATGAATTTCGACCATTCATGGGTCCCGCGCGGCAGCCAGCGCATAACCAGTTCGGCGCCGACGATAGCCATCGCAAAGGATTTGGGATTGCGGTTGATGGTCGAACAGATATGCAATCCGCCGGGTTTCAGCAGGTTGCGGCAGGCGGTCAGATACGCCAGCGGATCGGCGACGTGTTCGACCACCTCCATGTTCAGCACCACGTCGAATGTTTCGCCCGCCGCCGCCAGCGCTTCGGCGGTGGTGTGGCGATAATCGACGGTCAGGCCGGATTGTTCGGCATGAATACGCGCCACGGGGATGTTGCCGGCGGCGGCGTCCGCACCCACCACGTCTGCCCCCAGCCGGGCCATCGGTTCCGCCAGCAGGCCGCCGCCGCAGCCGATATCCAGCAGCCGCAGCCCGGCAAAGGGTTTGGGAGACGACAGGTCGCGGTCGAATTCGGCGGAGATCTGCGCGGTGATGTAATCCAACCGGCAGGGGTTGAGCATGTGCAGCGGCTTGAACTTGCCCGCGGGATCCCACCATTCGGCAGCCATCGCTTCGAACTTTGCGACTTCGGCGGGGTCCACGGTCGATTGCGGCGCTTGCATTCCTGTCTCCATATGCTCATCTGCCGTTTGGGCTTATATAGGGCTGTAATGGACAAGTATCCCGACCAAAAGCGCGCAGTGCAGTATCTTTACCCGCCGGTTGAGCCGTTCGACGCACGGATGGTCGAGGTCGGTCAGGGTCATCGGATCTATGTCGAACAATGCGGCAATCCGGACGGGCGGCCGGTGGTGGTGCTGCATGGCGGGCCCGGTGGCGGCTGCAGCCCGGCGATGCGGCGCTATTTCGATCCCGAGATCTACAGGGTGATCCTGTTCGACCAGCGTGGTTGTGGACGGTCCCGGCCTCATGCGAGCGTCAGGGACAATACGACCTGGCACCTCGTCGCCGACATCGAAAAGCTGCGCAATCTGTTCGGGATCGACGACTGGATCGTATTTGGCGGCAGCTGGGGCGCGACGCTGGCCCTGCTTTATGCGCAGGCCCATCCCGACCGGGTAACGCGGCTGGTATTGCGCGGCGTGTTCCTGATGACGCCGGCAGAACTGGACTGGTTCTATGGCGGCGGCGCGGGGCGGTTCTGGCCGGAAACCTGGGCGCGCTTCACCGCTCTGATTCCCGAAGACGAACGCGACGACCTTATCGCGGCCTATCACAAGCGGCTGTTTTCCGGTGATGTGGCGCAGGAAATCCGGTTTGGCCGGGCCTGGGCTGCCTGGGAAAATGCGCTGGCCTCGATCCATTCCTCGGGTACGTCCGGCGAAAGCCCGGGCGACTATGCCCGTGCCTTTGCGCGGCTGGAAAATCACTACTTTATCAATGGCGGCTTCCTGAAGCCCGATCAGCACATCCTCGGTAACATGGATCGGATTGCGCATATCCCCGGTGTCATCGTGCAGGGGCGGTACGATATGATCTGCCCGCCCGCCATGGCCTATGAACTGGCGCGGCGCTGGCCCGGGGCCGAACTCAAGATGGTCCGCAACGCGGGTCACGCCCTATCCGAACCGGGGATCAGCGCCGAACTGGTTCGGATCATGGACCGGGTCGCGCAGGAGCCCGCCTGACATGACCCGCATCGACCGACGTCTGCTGTTCACGACCGGCGCCGCCGCGGCGCTGATGTCGGCGGC
>CAYGNB010000576.1:0-1729 GCA_964351135.1 uncultured Rhodobacterales bacterium
GTGGGGGCAAAGATGCAGCCCAGCGTTGCCAGCAGGAACAGCCCGACACCCCACAGAATCACCGGCCGCCGTCCGAGTTGGTCGGCGATCGGGCCGATCACGACCTGCAGGATCGCGTTGCTGCCCAGATAGAGCGCAACCGACAACTGCATGACGCGGTAGTCGGTGCCGAAATGCTCGGCCATGCGCGGCAGGCTGGGCAAAAACACGTTCATCGCCAGCGCCGACAATCCCGATAGCAGGATCAGCGTGACGATATGCGGCGGGCTGTGCCGGCTCAGGAATCTTTTGTCTACAGGGCTGGGCATGGCGGGTGATTTCAATCAAGAGCAACTTGGCGCCAGTGTCCACGGGTTCAAGTGTTAATTAGCTTAATTAGCATGTTTGCATTTGTGGGTTTGCAGGTATTTGCAAATATTCCAATTCCGGCTTTGGGTCAGCCGGTTCAGCCTGTATTGTCCCGCGAAACCGAACCAACGGGGGCCTCCGCCATGAAGGACATACTCGCCGAACTCGAAACCCGCCGCGAGGATGCGCGGCTCGGCGGCGGCCAACGCCGCATCGACGCACAGCACGGACGCGGGAAACTGACCGCGCGGGAGCGAATCGAACTGCTGCTGGACGAGGGCAGTTTCGAAGAGTTCGACATGTTCGTGTCCCATCGCTGCACCGATTTCGGGATGCAGGACCAGAAACCGGCCGGCGACGGGGTGGTCACGGGCTGGGGCACGGTTAACGGCCGCATGGTATATGTGTTCAGTCAGGATTTCACGGTGTTCGGCGGGTCGCTGTCCGAAACCCACGCCCAGAAGATCTGCAAGATCATGGATATGGCGGTGCAGAACGGCGCGCCGGTAATCGGCATCAACGATTCCGGCGGCGCCCGTATCCAGGAGGGCGTTGCCAGCCTTGCGGGCTATGCCGAGGTGTTCCAGCGCAACATCATGGCCTCGGGCGTGGTGCCGCAGATCTCGGTGATCATGGGGCCCTGTGCGGGCGGGGCGGTCTATTCGCCGGCGATGACCGATTTCATCTTCATGGTGAAGGACACGTCCTACATGTTCGTGACCGGCCCGGACGTGGTGAAGACGGTGACCAACGAGGTGGTTACCGCCGAGGAACTGGGCGGCGCATCGACACATACCCGCAAATCCAGCGTTGCCGACGGCGCGTTCGAGAACGATGTCGAAGCGCTTGCCGAAGTGCGCCGGCTGGTCGATTTCCTACCGCTCAACAACCGTGAAAAGCCACCGGTGCGGCCGTTCTTCGACGATCCGGACCGGCTCGAGTCCAGCCTCGACACGCTGGTGCCGGAAAACCCGAACACGCCCTATGACATGAAGGAGCTGATCCTGAAGCTGGCGGATGAGGGCGATTTCTACGAGATTCAGGAAGACTACGCCAAGAATATCGTCACCGGGTTCATCCGGCTCGAAGGGCAGACCGTGGGGGTCGTCGCCAACCAGCCGATGGTGCTGGCCGGTTGCCTGGATATCGACAGCAGCCGCAAGGCAGCCCGGTTTGTCCGTTTCTGCGACTGTTTCGAAATTCCGATCCTGACTTTCGTTGATGTGCCCGGTTTCCTGCCCGGCACCAGCCAGGAATATGGTGGTGTCATCAAGCACGGCGCCAAGCTGCTGTTCGCCTACGGCGAAGCGACGGTGCCGAAGGTCACGGTCATCACCCGCAAGGCCTATGGCGGCGCCTATGACGTGATGGCCTCGAAACA
>CAYGNB010000577.1:0-1726 GCA_964351135.1 uncultured Rhodobacterales bacterium
TGGCCGGGGTCAGAAGCTGGCTGAACACGTCCAGCCGCGACCGTTCCACCGGATAGGTGATCAGGGTTTCGCCCCGGAAATCATCGGCCTCGACGAATGACTTCGCAGCCAGCGGGTGGATCGACGCCGCGACGAATACAGGCGCATAGTCAAAGAGTTCCACGAATTCGACACCCGGGATGTCTTCGGGATCCGACGAAACGACCAGATCCACCTCTTCCTTCTGCAGCGCCGGCAGCGCGTCGAAGGCCAGGCCGGGGCGGATGTCCACATCGACATCCGGCCAGGTCTTGCGGAACGCTTCGAGCACCGGAAACAGCCATTCGAAACAGGCATGGCATTCGATGGCGATGTGCATCCGCCCGGTGCGCCCGTCACGCAGCGACGAGAACTCGGCCTGCATCGCCTCGATCTGCGGCAAAATCTGATCCGCCAGACGCAGCAAACGCAGGCCCGCCGCCGACAGTTTCATCGGCTTTGACCGGCGCACGAACAACTCCACCCCGGCCTGATCCTCCAGCCCCTTGATCTGATGGCTCAGCGCGCTCTGGGTGATGTGCAGTTGCTCGGCGGCACGCGCCAACCCACCGCATTCATGAATGGCCTTGATCGTGCGCAGATGGCGAAATTCGATGTGCAACCTGTGGCTCCACTCATGTTGTTGTTGAGATTTATGAAATTGTCTCACGTTTGCGATCATGCGACAAGTAGCGTGTACATGAGGACCCGCATATGACCCCGCCGCAGATTTCGTTCGAGTTTTTCCCCCCCCAGACACTGGAAGCATCGTTCCGGCTCTGGGATACGGTTCAGGTATTGGCGCCGCTGGACCCCCGTTTTGTTTCAGTCACTTACGGCGCGGGCGGCACCACCCGCGACCTGACCCGCGATGCGGTCGCGACGCTGCACAAATCGTCCGGGTTGAACGTGGCCGCGCACCTGACCTGCGTGAACGCCTCGCGCGAGGAAACGCTGGCCATCGCCCGGGACTATGCCCGCGCGGGCATCACCGAGATCGTCGCCCTGCGCGGCGACCCGCCCAAGGGCAGCGGCCAGTTCGCGCCCCACCCCGAAGGGTTCGACAGTTCGGTCGAACTGATCGGCGCGCTGGCGGCGATGGGCCGGTTCGATATCCGCGTCGGCGCTTATCCCGACATTCACCCCGAAGCGGCCAGTGCTCAGGCTGACGTGGACTGGCTCAAGGCCAAGCTCGACGCCGGCGCGACCGAGGCGCTGACCCAGTTCTTTTTTGAGGCGGAAACCTTCTTCCGGTTCCGCGATGCCTGTGACAAGGCGGGCATCGACGCCACAAAGATCACGCCGGGCATTCTGCCGATCGAAAACTGGAAGGGTGCACGCAACTTTGCCCGCCGCTGCGGCACGCGCATCCCGACCTGGCTGGAGGATGCGTTCGAAACCGCCCTGCGCGACAACCGCGAGGATCTGCTGGCGGTGGCTGTATGCACCGAACTGTGCAGTGACCTGATCGGCGGCGGCGTGGACAAGCTGCATTTCTACACACTCAACCGTCCCGATCTGACCCGCGACGTGTGTCATGCATTGGGCGTCACGCCACACGCCGAGCTGCGCAACGTAGCGTAACACTTGTCAGACCCCGCCCTGCCGTTAGCCTTTTCGCGAACGGCAGGAGGGTCGGCATGAACATCCCCAGCGAAAACCCCGACAAACCGGCCCCCGAAAACGCAGCAGCGCTTTCGGGGCTCGA
>CAYGNB010000578.1:0-1716 GCA_964351135.1 uncultured Rhodobacterales bacterium
CGTCTCGCGCCCTTCGACGCAGGCCGTTTTCAGCCCCAGCTGGGCGCAGCGGATCGCGCAAACATAGCCGCCGGGGCCGCCGCCGATCACGATGACATCGTATTCAGCCATTCCATTCTCCTCATCTTTCGTCAGCGCCCGGCATCGCAGCACGGGTCCTTCATGTGGTCTGCCCGGCACGGGCAAATTGGTCGTTCGGCGCCTTGGGATCGGCGCCCATGTGTTACCCGGCCAGCAGCCAGGCTTTCGCGCCCTCGAATTCGTCGGCGGGGAAGTAATGCACCGGCGCGTCGATGAATTGGCGTCCGATCCGTTGCGCCATGGCCTGCCAGGCCTTGTCGCCGACGATTGCCACCCGTTCCACCAACCCATGATGGTCGCGAACCAGACGGAAATGCGCGCCCAGAGCGTCGAGTCCCTGCCAGCCATCGAATTCCCGCAGATCCAGCAGCAGGCGGAACCGGTCGTTGGCGCGCAGGAACGCGTCCAGATCCTCTCGTTCGGCGGCATAGACGGCGCTGTCGAGCTGCCCCAGCAACTGCACATGCAGCGCCCCGCCGCCCAGATCGGTCTGGTGAATGCTGCCCAGGGACTCCGTCAGCCACCGGCGCGCGTCGTCTTCCTGACCGAGCGCGAATGTCATCACCGGGGAGGGGAAGAACACGGAAAACGCCTTGACCGATCTGGTCAGCCACGGCGTGTCGGTTACCAGCGCCACCCGGTCGAACCCGCGCCAGTGCCGCAGCCCCACCCGCGCATCGGCGGCCAGAGCCTCGAGCGTGTAGCCCTCGAAATCATCACCGGCGCGCACCAGAACGCGTATGTGTTCCTGATCCTGCATCGCCTTTTCGAGCGCGGGCGTCAGAACATCGCGATAATCCTCATCGGTCACGGTACCGGAGATATTGAACTCCAGAATCGCGTCTCCGGGTGTGGATTTGAGTTCGATCATGACGTTCCTCCTTGCATCGGGTTGCGTCCACCCGACGACCGCCACACCCCTACCGGAGCGCCGCAGCCATCAGTTGTCGTATCGCGCACCCGCATCGGCCCGACCCATCCCCCGAGGGGTCACAGATCCATCAGCAAGCGGCGAGGATCTTCCAGTGCTTCCTTGACACGGACGAGGAAGGTCACCGCGCCCTTGCCGTCGACGATGCGGTGGTCATAAGATAGCGCCAGATACATCATCGGGCGGATCACGATTTCACCGTTCACGACCATCGGGCGGTCCTGGATCTTGTGCATGCCCAGAATACCCGATTGCGGCGGGTTCAGGATCGGCGAGGACATCAGCGAGCCGTAGACGCCACCGTTGGAGATGGTGAAGGTGCCGCCCTGCATTTCAGCCATCGACAGCTTGCCGTCACGGGCGCGGGTGCCCTTTTCGGCAATGGCCTTTTCGATCGCGGCAAAGGACATGGAATCCGCGTCCCGGATCACCGGCACCACCAGCCCCGTCGGCGTGCCGGTGGCGATGCCCATGTGGACGAAGTTCTTGTACACGATGTCGGTGCCGTCGATTTCGGCGTTGACCTCGGGCACTTCCTTCAGCGCGTGGCAGCAGGCCTTGGTGAAGAACGACATGAAGCCCAGGCGCACGCCGTGCTTCTTCTCGAACAGGTCCTTGTATTCCTTGCGCAGCCCCATGACCGCCGACATGTCCACCTCGTTATAGGTGGTCAGCATGGCGGCGGTGTTCTGGCTGTCCTTCAG
>CAYGNB010000579.1:0-1715 GCA_964351135.1 uncultured Rhodobacterales bacterium
ACCGGCGTGGCGATGGAGGTGGACGGCGGCCGCTGCATCTGATGCACCCACACCTTCCTCTTGCCGCAAATATCCCCGCCGGAGGCCCGCGCCCGATCCGGGCGCGCAATCATCCCAGCGCGTGCGCAGCACGCACAATTCAGGAACGACCGACATGATCCCCGGCCCCCGCAACCTGATCACTGACGTGCCGGGCCTCAGGGTGGGCAACGCACAGGATGACGATCTGAAATCCGGTGCCACCGTCCTGACCGCCGATCAGCCCTTTACCGCCTCCGTGCAGGTGATGGGCGGCGCGCCGGGCACCCGCGAAACCGACCTGCTCGCCCCCGACAAATCGGTGGCGGCGGTGGATGCGCTGGTGCTGTCGGGCGGTTCGGCCTACGGGCTCGACGCCTGTTCCGGGGTCATGGACGGGCTGCGCGCGCAGGGGCGCGGTTTTCGCATCGGCGAAGCGGTGATCCCGCTGGTCCCCGGCGCAATCGTCTTCGACCTGCTTAACGGCGGTGACAAGGGCTGGACCGACAACCCCTATCGCGCGTTGGGACGCGCCGCGCTGGACGCGGCAGGCGGGGACTTCGCGCTCGGCTCCGCCGGGGCGGGAACCGGGGCCATGACCGCCATGCTCAAGGGCGGGCTGGGGTCGGCGTCGCTAGTGCTTGACGGCGGTATCACCGTCGGCGCGCTGGTCGCCGCCAATCCGATGGGCAGCACCAACACGCCGGGTGAACGCCATTTCTGGGCCGCCCCCTTTGAAATCGACGGCGAATTCGGCGGGCTGGGACCGGATCCCTCGGGCGGACTGGGCCGCCGGATCGAAAGCCGCAAGTTGGCGGCAATGCTGAAAGGCCCGGCAGCACCGGAACGTGCCAACACGACCATAGCCATCGTCGCCACCGATGCCGCCTTGACCAAGGCCCAGTGCCAGCGGCTGGCAACCGCCGCCCATGACGGCATCGCGCGGGCCTGCCTGCCGTCGCACGCGCCCGCGGACGGCGATCTGGTTTTCGCGCTCTCGACCGATGCCCGGCCGCTGCAAACGCCCGAACGCGACCTGTCGCTGATCGGCCATGCCGCCGCGCTCTGCCTGTCGCGGGCGATTGCGCGGGCGATCTATCTGGCAACCCCGGCGCCGGGCGACCTGCTGCCCTGCTGGTCCGAGGTCAACGGCTGATGCCCGATCTGCGTCTCGACGACGTGACCCTGCATTACGAGATCGGCGGCAACGGCCCGCCGCTGCTGCTGATCGCGGGCATGGCCAGCGACAGCGCCAGCTGGCTGCCGCTGCTGCCCCTGCTCGAACCCCGGTTCACCGTGATCCGCCCCGACAATCGCTCCACCGGGCGCACGACGCCGTGGGACGCCCCCACCGGACCCGCGATCAACGCCGCCGATTGCGCGGCGCTGCTGGCGCATCTGGGGCTGGCTCCGGCGCATGTTCTGGGCCATTCCATGGGCGGATTGATCGCGCTGCAACTGGGCATGGACGCACCGGCTGCGGTTGCCTCGCTGACACTGGCCGCCTCGGCGCCGATGCGGCTGACGCGGAACAGCGCCATCTTTCGCAACCTGATCGCCATCCGCCGTTCGGACGCGCCGCCCGATACCTGGCTGCGTGCGCTTTACCCGTGGCTGTTCAACCCGGCCGCGTTTGATGATCCCGCCACGCTCGATGCGGCAGCCGCGGCAGCACTGGCCTATCCCCATGCGCAATC
>CAYGNB010000580.1:0-1715 GCA_964351135.1 uncultured Rhodobacterales bacterium
CAAAGCTCGGCCGTTCGCTGCACAAGGGCGGCGTTCGACGGTGCGAGCGTCGTGCGATCCAGCCGGATGTTGTCCTCGAGCCCGGTGCGCGCATGCCCGCCGGCGGCGATTGACCAGTCATTGACCCGGATCTGCCCGGCGCCCACGCCGGCAGCACACCATGGCGCACCCGGCAGCAGACGATTGACGGTGTGGACATAGAAATCGAACACCTCGCGATCCACCGGCATCGCGTTCTTCACGCCCATCACGAACTGGATATAGGGCGCATCGGCGATGCGGTCTTCGCGGTGTAGTTTAACGGCCTGAAAAATATGAGATAGATCAAAAGCTTCCACTTCGGGTTTAATGCCGTATGTCAGCATTTCGCCCGCCAGCCAGTCGACGAGGTCGGGTGGGTTCTCATAGACGCGCGTGGGAAAGTTGTTGGACCCTACCGACAGGCTCGCCATGTCCGGGCGCAGCGATAACATGCCGCCGCGCTCGGACCCGGCCCCGGATCGTCCCCCGGTGGAAAACTGGATGATCATGCCGGGGCAATGGGTCTCCAGCCCTTCTTTCAGCCGCGCGAATCTCTCGGGGTCGGAACTGGGGGTGCCGTCCTCGTTGCGCACATGGGCGTGGCAGATGGTTGCCCCGGCCTCGAAGGCCTCCTGCGTGCTCTCGACCTGCTCGGTCACCGTGATTGGGACCGCGGGGTTGTCCGCCTTGGTGGGAAGCGACCCGGTGATGGCGACGCAGATGATGCAGGGGTTCGACATTGAGAAGTCCTCGGATCGGTTCCAGTGAATGCGCCATACCGTCGCCGGACGATCCGCCCTGTGCCGGTCGGCGTAATTTGCCCCATCCTGCGCATCTGCGCAGGCGCTGCAAGCCCCGCTCTTCAACGTCGGCCATCGTGGGCGACAAACTCAGGGGCCACAACCTGTCTCTCAGCGTCCGCGCAGATCCTTGGGCGATCCCATCACCACGTAAGAGGTCAGCGCGGTCACATGCGGCGAGGTGCCCAGAACCTCGGTGTGAAAGGTCTTGTAGGCGGGCAAGTCGGCGCATTCGACCCGCAACAGGTACTCGATCGTGCCGGTGATGTTGTGACATTCCACCACCTCGGGCACGCGCGCGACGCTGCGTTCGAACGCCTCCTGCGCCGCCTTGGTATGTTCGCCCAGCCCGACGCCGACATAGGCCACGAATCCGATACCGCGGGCCGCGGGGTCCAGCACCGCACGATATCCAGCTATTACGCCGCGGCGTTCCAGATCCTGCACCCGGCGCAGGCAGGCCGAGGGCGACAGGCCGACTCGGTTGGCCAGTTCCAGGTTGCTGATCCGGCCATCGGTGGACAGCTCCTGCAATATTCGGTCGTTGATTTGGTCATTTTGTGCCATGGATTGCGACATTAGGCCCAATCTGCTGCAAATGGCAATTTCATGTTGGGAAAATTGCGCAATTCTTGTGCCCATGACCGCTGACCTGATCACCGCCCTGGCCCTGTTTGCCTTTGTTTCGTCGATCACGCCGGGACCGAACAACCTGATGCTGATGGCGTCGGGGGCCAATTTCGGGTTCCGCCGGACGCTGCCGCATATGCTGGGCGTGGCGCTGGGGTTCGTATTCATGCTGCTGCTGGTCGGCGCCGGGCTGGCCGGTCTGTTCGAGGCGGTGCCGGGCAGCCATACCGCGCTCAAGGCGGTCAGCGTGGGATATCTGCTCTG
>CAYGNB010000581.1:0-1715 GCA_964351135.1 uncultured Rhodobacterales bacterium
TCATCGGATTCCAGTCGCCGGTGGTGCCGACCTTCAGCACGCCGCCGTCAAGGATTTCGTTCAGCGCCGATTGCGCCTGCGCCGCCGCCGCCAGCCCCACCGCCAGCACACCTGCCGTCATCATCGTCATCAATTTCTTCATGGTCACCCCTTCCCCGGTTGCCGCTTCGCCGGCATTTCTCCATCATGGATGATTGAGCCTGAATGAAAACCCCCGCTACCCTCAAGCGAAATGTTCCCTGCGGGAACCTGCCCCCGGAGGAGCCAATGCCCGATGCGGCCATCGAACTGATCGGTGTGAACAAATGGTTCGGCGATTTCCACGTGCTGAAGGATATCGACCTCACCGTCGGCAAAGGGGAACGGGTCGTGATCTGCGGCCCCTCCGGGTCGGGAAAGTCCACCGTTGTGCGCTGCATCAACCGGCTGGAATCGCATGAGACCGGCACCATCCGGGTGGACGGCACCGAACTGACCGACGATCCGAAATCGGTCGCCTCGATCCGGTCAGAGGTCGGCATGGTGTTCCAGCAATTCAACCTGTTCCCGCATCTGACCGTGTTGCAGAACCTCACGCTCGGCCCGATCAAGGCCCGTGGGCTGAGCCGCGCCGAGGCAGAGGCGCGGGCGCGCAGATACCTGGAACGGGTGCATATTCCCGAACAGGCCGACAAACGCCCGGGCCAGTTGTCGGGCGGCCAGCAACAGCGCGTCGCCATCGCCCGCAGCCTGTGCATGGAGCCGCGCGTGCTGCTGTTCGACGAACCGACCTCGGCGCTGGACCCCGAGATGATTTCCGAGGTGCTGGAGGTGATGAAGGACCTGGCCCGCGAGGGCATGACCATGATCGTCGTCACCCATGAAATGGGGTTCGCGCGCGAAGTTGCCGACAAGATGGTGTTCATGGATGGCGGCGAAATCGTCGAGACCGGACCGCCCAGCCAGTTCTTTGCCGCGCCGCAATCGGCCCGCTGTCGTACTTTCCTGAGCCAGATCCTGAGCCACTGACCCATGCGCATCGCCCTGTTCCTCACCGCCTTTCTCGCTCTGGCCGGGTGCGCCTCGTCCAGCAACTGGGGCTGGTACGTGGTCGACCCGTTCAACCCGCAGGGGCTGACCAACATCCGGTTCCTGCTGGGCGGCATGGCCAGCACCATCGCCATTTCGCTGATCGCCGCCGCGGTCTCGATCGCGCTGGGGCTGCTGGTGGCGCTGCCCGGCCTGTCCGAACGGCGCGGCTGGCGCGTGGTGAACCGGATCTACGTCGAGCTGATCCGGTCGATCCCGCTGCTGCCGATGCTGTTCTGGGTGTTCTACGGCCTGCCCATCGTGTTTCGGTCGATGGGGCTGAACATCCCCATCGACCCGTTCTGGGGCGCGGTCATCACGCTGGCGGTTTCCGATAGCGCCTTTACCGCTGAGATCTATCGCGCGGGCATCCAGTCGATCGCCAAAGGGCAGACCGAAGCGGCGCAGACCATCGGGCTGACGCGCGCGCAGACCATGCGCTATGTGATCCTGCCGCAGGCGATCCGGCGCATCCTGCCACCGCTGGCCAACCAGTTCATCTACATCGTCAAGATGTCAGCCTTTGCCAGCGTGATCGGCATGCAGGAACTGACCCGCCGCGCCAACGAACTGGTGGTGACCGAATACCGGCCGCTCGAGATCTACACGCTGCTGATCCTCGAATACCTGGTGCTGGTCCTGATCAT
>CAYGNB010000582.1:0-1699 GCA_964351135.1 uncultured Rhodobacterales bacterium
ACGAAGCGTTGTTGCAGCGGGTCGGGCGCACCGTCGATCGTCTGACGGCCCTTGGGGGTGACGTGGATGTTGGTCTGGCGCCGGTCGGCGGCGGATTTTTCACGCATGACCATCTCTTCGCGCACCAGCTTGTCCACCAGCGACGTCACCGTCGCCTGCGAGACGCGCATCCGCTGGGAAATCTCCGTCGCCGTCGCATCGCCGCGCTCGGCAATGATCTGCAGCGCGCGGAACTGGGCCGCGGTCACACCGGTACTTTGCTTGAGCTCGCGCCCGAAAAGTTCCGTCGCCCGGAGAATCCGGCGCAGCGCGATGAGACAGGTATCGACTCGGTCCATGGGTACCCCCGCAAAACTTAGAATGCCTAAATATATAAGACCTAAAACGAAAAGCAAGGGGCAAACAGCTTTGTCAAGCTAAATGTCTCTACATGGATTTTTGGCTAAAATTTGCTCTCACCGGCAAATTTCCCGCGATTCTCGGGAACTTTTACTTAGCCTATTGAAGTTATTCACGCGATAGGTTACTTCAACTGCTGAAGCAAAACAGGAGCACGGATTACATGAAACACTCGCGTGACATCGTCAGAGCCTCGCTGTCGGAGCTGCGGACGCCGCAGATGGAGGATGGCTCGGCCATCTGGGATCTGATCCGCCGCTGCGACCCGCTGGACGAGAATTCCATGTATTGCAATCTGCTCCAGTGCGATCATTTCGCCGATACCTGCGTGGTTGCCGAAACCGATGGCGAGATCGAGGGCTGGGTGTCGGCCTATGTGATGCCCAACGACCCCGAGACGCTGTTCGTCTGGCAGGTCGCCGTCGACGAGAAGGCCCGCGGCAAGGGGCTTGGCGTCCTGATGCTGCAACACATCCTCGGCCGGGAGATCTGCAAGGACGTCACGCGCCTGCAAACCACGATCACCAGCGACAACGCCGCCTCCTGGGCGCTGTTCCGCAAGTTCGCCCGCATTCAGGGCAGCAGCCTTCAGGCCGAGGCGTATTTCAAGGAATCCGCGCATTTCGACGGCCATCACGACACCGAGCACATGGTGACGATCAAGCTTGCCGACACAATGGCGCGCGCCGCCTGACGGCCGGTCGTCCCGCCACTTCTCCTGACTTCACAAGACTATCCGAAAGAGAGACATGACACATCATACCCCCAACATTTCCGTTTTCGAGCGACGTGAATCCGAGGCACGCAGCTACTGCCGCGGCTTTCCTACGGTCTTCGCCTCTGCCAGCGGCTCGGAGATGACCGACGAAGACGGCCGGAGCTATATCGACTTTCTGGCTGGCTGTTCCTCGCTCAATTACGGGCACAACGACCCGGACATGAAGGCCGCGCTCATCGAACATATGGAGGCCGACGGCATTGCCCACGGGCTCGACCTGCATACTGGCGTCAAGGCCGCGTTTCTGGACGCATTCGAGACGCACATCCTGACCCCGCGCGGCATGGACCACAAGGTGATGTTCCCCGGACCGACCGGCGCCAACGCAGTGGAAGCGGCCATGAAACTGGCCCGCCGCGCCACCGGGCGCAGCAACATCATCGCCTTCACCAACGGCTTTCACGGGGTGACCCTCGGGGCGCTGGCGGCGACCGGCAATGCCTATCATCGCGGCGGCGCGGGCACGGAATTGTCAGGCGTCACGCGCATGCCCTTCGACGGGTTCATGGGCGAAAACCACGA
>CAYGNB010000583.1:0-1690 GCA_964351135.1 uncultured Rhodobacterales bacterium
ATCACGCGATGCACGCGCGCCATCACCTGCGCAAAGGGTACGCGTGGCTGCACCGGCTCCAGCCCGTACCGGTCGGCATGACGCATCCGATGGGCGGCCTTGGCGCTCTTGATGAGCGCCTTTGACGGCACGCAGCCATAATTCAGGCAATCGCCCCCCATCTTGTGCGCCTCGACCAGCGTTACCTTTGCCCTGACCGCCGCCGCGATATAGGCCGACACCAGCCCGGCAGCACCGGCGCCGATGACGATCAGGTTGCGGTCAAAACGGGCCGGCCGGGTATATCCAGCATAGACCTTGCGACGCCTGAGCACGCCGACGACCACGCGGGCGATCCACGGAAACAGCCCCAGAAGGGCAAAGGACAAGATCAACGCCGGCGACAGGATACCCGACAGGCTGTCGATCTGCGCAAGCTGCGTGCCCGCGTTAACGTAAACGGCGGTCCCGGCCAGCATCCCCGCCTGGCTGACGAGATAGAAAGTCAGCGTGCGGATCGGGGTCAGCCCCATCAGCAGGTTGACAGCAAAGAACGGCACCACGGGGATCAGCCGCAGGGTAAAGAGGTAGAACGCCCCATCGCGTTCCAGCCCTGCGTCAATGGCCTGCGCCCGCGCACCCAGCCGGGCGCGAACCCAGTCACGCAACAGATAGCGCGCCGCCAGAAATGCGCCGGTTGCGCCGATGGTCGACGCAAACGACACCAACAGTAATCCCTGCCAGAATCCGAACAGCGCGCCGGCGGCCAGCGTCATCCACACCGCCAGCGGCAGGGACAGTGCGGTCACCACGACGTAGACCCCGAAAAACGCGGCAAACACCAATACACCGTGCGATTGCCGCCAGGACTGCAGATCGGCGACATGAGCACGCGCGGTTTCCAGGTCGATGGGCTGGCGTTGCAAAACGACAATCGCGGCGATCACGGCCAAAGAGAGCACCAGAAAGAGAACGGGCTTCTTCAAGGTCTGTCCTTCATGTCGATCCGCAACCGGCCGATCCCGTTACGACCGGTGCCTGAACAAACCAACGATTTACGGCCCTGTCACGATACCTGGCCGCCGATTTCCGATTTTATTCTTCAAGTACGCGTGACCATGCCGTCAGGTTCGGGCGCGGCGCAGCCAGCCAGGGGCATCGCGCCCGCCGCTTGCGACACCCCGGCCGCCCAGTCGAGACCCTGTCCCAAACGGCCCGTGTTTTCAGAGGGCCTGAATCCTAGAAACGGCCGCTGTCTCTACCACAGCTTTCCGCGCGAGGTGATCCGGGGCCGGCCGACCACCTCGGTCCCTCTGACCAGATGGACGGCGTCAAAGAGGTTCGTCACCACGCAGGCGTGATTGGGAACGATGCGCACGGTTTCGCCGATGCCGGGGCGGCGGCCGCAGCGCGACAGATCAACGACGCCATGTTCTTCCGACAGCGCAGTGATCGTTGCGTCGGGATATTCAATAATATGCCCGTGACCCTCGAACGGCGGCGGCACCGGATCGGCGGCGAGCGCCTTGGACCCCGAATCCAGCACCGCGCGCGTTTCGGTGGGCCGGCTGACCACGGTCGCCTTGACCGTCAGCGCGCAATCGCCCAGATCGCCATGCCCCCAGGCCACCTGCATCCGGTCGGAATAGATGTAGGTGCCGGGCCGGTATTCGGTGGCAACCGGAATTTCGGCGGCGCGCATCAGATCGGG
>CAYGNB010000584.1:0-1688 GCA_964351135.1 uncultured Rhodobacterales bacterium
GAACCGAACCATTCGGCAAAGGCTGCGTTGTGGAACACGAACTCCAGATCCGGTGCGCGCACGATGGCAACGCCCACGCCAATGGCGCGCAGCAGGCTCTCGTTGATCGCGGCGATGCTCATGACGTATCCGCCGTGACGATGATCGACCGCCGCGACTCGATTTCGCTCATCACCGCGCGAATATCCTCGGCCGCCAGCCCGTGTTCCGCCAGCGCGTCGGTCAACAGCGCGCCCATCTCGTCGAAATCCGCGTGCCCGATGCCCAGATGCTTGTGTACATGCGCCAGCCGGTCGTCGCTGAACGATACCGGCCCCCCCAGCAGCGAGGCGATGAATTTTGTCTGATGGTCGATCAGCCGGGGCATGTCCACATCGGCAAAGTAATCGCCGATCTGATCCGAATCGAGCGCCATCTCGTAGAAGGTCATCACGACCCTGCTCACGGAACTGAACCCGCCGATTTTTTCGTAAACTGTCCTTGCCACCGGCCGTCCCCCTGTGCCCGCCGACTGTTACACACGAGTGTAGCCGAAAAAGGCCCATTCGACCAAACGATTGGAAAAAGAAGCCTGCCAGTCAGCCCGCCGCGGCGATCAGCGCGCGGGTGTAATCGGTCTGGGGGTCGTCGAACAGCGCATCCACCGGTCCCTGTTCCACCACGTCGCCGTGACGCATGACCAGCACCTTGTGCGACATCGCGCGCACCACTTTCAGGTCATGGGAAATGAACAGATAGGCCAGCCCGTATTTGCGTTGCAGGTCGCGCAGCAGGTCCACGATCTGCACCTGTACCGTCATGTCCAGCGCTGATGTCGGTTCGTCGAGAACCAGCAGCCGGGGCCTCAGCACCATGGCGCGGGCAATGGCGATCCGCTGACGCTGACCGCCCGAAAACTCATGCGGGTAACGATCCATCGCCGCCGGATCGAGCCCGGTTTCCCGCATCGCCTCAGCGACCAG
This sequence comes from uncultured Rhodobacterales bacterium, assembly GCA_964351135.1. Taxonomy (GTDB): domain Bacteria; phylum Pseudomonadota; class Alphaproteobacteria; order Rhodobacterales; family Rhodobacteraceae; genus Pukyongiella. Next base: position 963 of record CAYGNB010000584.1, read on the forward strand.
TTCGCGGGTGTCACGCCCCGGATCGACACGGTGAATGCCCAGGCCCTCGGCGATGATCTGGGCGCAGGTCATGCGCGGGGACAGGCTGCCGAACGGGTCCTGGAACACGATCTGCATATCCTTGCGCAACCGCCGCAATTCGCGCGTGGACCATTTCCGCACGTCGCGGTCGCGAAAGGTGATGCCGCCTTCGGAGGCGATCAGCCGCATCAGAGCCAACGCCAGCGTGGTCTTGCCCGATCCGCTTTCACCGACGATACCCAGCGTTTCGCCCTCGCGCACGGCGATCGAGGCGTCATTGACCGCCTTCACGTAGCCCACGGTGCGCTTGAGCAACCCGCGCTGGATCGGGAACCAGACCTTCAGGTGATCGGTGCGGGCGATTTCCTCGGCCCCGTCGGCCACCGGGTCCGGTGCCCCCGACGGTTCGGCGGCCAGCAGCTTGCGGGTATAGGGATGTTGCGGATCGGCAAAGATCTCGGCCGTGGGACCGGTTTCGACGATCTCGCCGTCCTTCATCACGCAGACACGGTCGGCCACCCGGCGCACAATGCCCAGATCGTGGGTGATGAACAACAGCCCCATGTTTTCCGATTGCTTCAGCTCTGCCAGCAGGTCGAGAATCTGCGCCTGAATCGTCACGTCGAGCGCGGTGGTCGGTTCGTCCGCGATCAGGATGTCGGGCTTGTTGGCCAGCGCCATCGCGATCATCACCCGCTGCCGCTG
>CAYGNB010000585.1:0-1675 GCA_964351135.1 uncultured Rhodobacterales bacterium
CGCGTTGTCGAGCGCCGCGAAGGGCACCAGCAGCCCCACAGCGATCACACCGCCCGGCACCGCGTAGCCCAGCCGCGCCACGTGGGCCGCCATTGTCGACACCCGCCCCGGCCGCAGCCGCTGGTAGAACCCGACGCAGATCGCGGCGAGTAGAGTCAGCAGGGCCGCCGCCGCCGCCAAAGTCACCGAGTTGCGGATAAAACCAATGTAGCGGCGACTGAGCAGGTCCTGTTCGGATCCCAGCCCCATGGCGATCAGGATCACCACCGGTAGCAGGAACCCCAGCACCACCGGGATCGCGCAGATCACCCAGGCCACGACGGCACGCCAGCCGGTCAGATCGGCGGGCGGCATCGCCATGTGGCGCCGGTCGGCATGGTGAAACCTGGCCCGCCCGCGCTGGATCCGTTCCAGCACCGCCAGCAGCAAAGCAAAGCTGAGCAGGCAAAGCGCGAGCTGCGCCGCCGCCGCGCGGTCGGCCATCGAGAACCAACTGGTATAGATGCCGGTGGCAAAGGTCTGGACACTGAAATAGGCGACGGTGCCGAAATCGGCGATGGTTTCCATCACCGCCAGCAGAACACCGCCGGCAATGGCCGGCCGCGCCATCGGCAGGCTGACTGTCCAGAACGCGCGCCAGGGGCTGGCTCCCAGAACCCGCGCGGCCAGAAAGGCGCCCGCGCTCTGCTGCATGAAGGCCGCGCGCGCCAGCAGATAGACATAGGGATAGAGCACCAGCACCAGCATCGCCGCCGCGCCGCCGGGCGACCGGATCTCGGGAAACCAATAGTCGCGCGGCCCCCAGCCAGTGACCGCGCGCAGGGCGGTCTGCACTAATCCCGGATGATCCAGCAGATGCGTATAGGCATAGGCCAGCACATAGGCCGGAAAGGCCATCGGCAGCACCAACGCGATCTCGAACACTCTGACGCCGGGGAACCGCGTCATGGTCACCAGCCAGGCCGCTCCGACGCCCAGCGCGAATGTACCCGCGGCCACCAGCCCCACGAGGATCAGCGTGGTGGCGACATAACCCGGCAGAACCGTCTCGACCAGATGCCGGAGCGTGTCGGTTCCGCCTGTCACCGCCGCCAGAAGCACCGCCAGCATCGGCAGCAGGCAGGCCCCCGCGACCAGTACCGCGCCGGTCCCGAGCAGACCGGAGCCGCCGTGGCGCCGGCTGATCCGGCCATGCGGAGCCAGTGGTCGCGTTTCGGTCATGATCGGCTATCCATCAACGCAAACGAGGCGCGCCCGATGCGCGCCTCGCCCTTATTCGACTATTCCACTCGGAATTTCCAGACGCAAAGCCCGGTCAGTCGTAGCTGCGCCGGTCCTCGATCACCAGCCCGTCCCTGGGCAGGCTGCCGGGGCTCACCACTTCGACCGCGCCCTTGAGCTTGAGCACCTCGGCCACCGATTTGGCATAGCTGGCCGAATTGCCGCCCTCGGCCTCGATCTGCACGGTCATGGCGTCCATTTCGCCCTGACGGTCGGCGATGACGCGCGCCTTGACGATCTCGTCATGCTTGGCAACCAGCGCCGCCACCTGTTCCGGGCGCACGAACATGCCCTTGATTTTGGTGGTCTGGTCTGCGCGACCCATCCAGCCCTTGATCCGCATATTGGTGCGCCCGCAGGGGCTCTGCCCCTCCATCACCGCGCTCAGATCGCC
>CAYGNB010000586.1:0-1675 GCA_964351135.1 uncultured Rhodobacterales bacterium
CCCCCGAGATCATCCCCGGCCGCCCGCCGATCAGCGCGGTGATCAGCCCGACCAGAAAGGCCGCGTAGAGCCCCACCAGCGGATGCACCCCGGCGACGAAGGCAAAGGCCACGGCCTCGGGCACCAACGCCAGCGCGACGGTCAGCCCCGACAGCAACTCGATCCGCAGCCGCGCGAATGTCAGCCCCTCTTCGGGCATCGCGCGCAGATCGGGAATGGCAAGTCGTTTGGCGAAGGACGCCATCAAGACACGGTGCATATCGGGATTTCCTGCTGGTGTTCAGCGAATGCTGCAGGGCAGCGTGTTATCGACCCTGCGGCGAATTGGCCACACCGCCCACCACATACCCGCCATGCGTCTTGCACATGGCTTGAGCACGGGCCTGCGGGTCACACGGGAATTCCGCGGTTGCATCGGCCCCGCTTCGCCGGAAAGATGCGCGGGAAACGGGCGGCCGGGGGCAACGGGCATGACGGAAACGCGGATCGGCATCATCGGCGGATCGGGCATCTACGATATCGACGGGTTGGAAGACGCGGCGTGGCAACAGGTCGAAACGCCCTGGGGGGCGCCCTCGGACGCGATCCTGACCGGTCGGCTGGACGGCGTGCCGATGGCGTTCCTGCCCCGGCACGGGCGCGGCCACGTCCATGCGCCGGGGTCGGTGCCCTACCGCGCCAATATCGACGCGCTCAAACGGCTGGGCGTGACCGATGTGATCAGCGTTTCGGCCTGCGGATCGTTCCGCGAAACGATGGCGCCCGGCGATTTCGTCATTGTCGATCAGTTCATCGACCGCACCATCGGACGCGCCAAGAGCTTCTTCGGACCGGGCTGCGTGGCGCATGTGAGCATGGCGCACCCCACCTGCCCGCGACTGGGCGACGCCTGCGAAACCGCCGCCCGCGCGGCCGGTATCACGGTCCATCGCGGCGGCACCTATCTGGCAATGGAAGGGCCGCAATTCTCGACCCTCGCCGAAAGCCGGATGTACCGGGAAAGCTGGGGGTGCGACGTCATCGGCATGACAGCGATGCCCGAGGCCAAGCTCGCCCGCGAGGCCGAGCTTTGCTATGCGACCGTGGCGATGATCACCGATTACGACAGCTGGCACCCGGATCATGGCGAGGTGGATATTGCCCAGATCGTCGCCACCCTGACCGGAAATGCCGACAAGGGCCGGGCTCTGGTCGGCCGCCTGCCCGGCCTTCTGGGTCCCGACCGCGTACCCTGTCCGCATGGTTGCGACCGGGCGCTGGACCACGCGATCCTTACCGCACCCGGCGCCCGCGATGCGCAGGCCGTCGCCCGGTTGGACGCGGTCGCGGGCCGGGTGCTGTAGCACCCGGCCCGTTCATCGGTTTCAACCCGACAACCGAAAGATCAGCTGCCGACATCCTCTTTCGGCGGTTCGCTGCTTTGCTGCACCATGTCGCGCGGCTCGACGACCCCCAGGGCGCGGCGCAGCGCCACATCCCAGGGCACACCGATATCGGCCGGGCAGCTCTGCATCTCGATCTGCTTGGCAGCCGGGCTCTTTTCGAGCCCGCAACGCTTGAAGACGTCTTCGGGAACCATGTTCGAGAAGGTCGCGAAGTTGAACGCGCTCAACTCGGGGTTCCTTTCGGGGATCAGGGAACTGCGGACCGTGCAGACGCGCTGACGGCGATTCAG
>CAYGNB010000587.1:0-1675 GCA_964351135.1 uncultured Rhodobacterales bacterium
CCTTCCTCGGGCTCGGCCACGATCGCGTGGATCATGTCATAGGCCTTCTGGATGGCTTCGCCGTTGGGCGATGCGATCTTGATGACGCCGTCATCGTTGATGTCGACCTTGGCACCCGAGGTTTCCACGATCTCGCGGATCACCTTGCCGCCCGAGCCGATCACTTCGCGGATCTTGTCGGTGGGGATGTTCATGGTTTCGATGCGCGGCGCGTGGACCGAGAATTCGCCAGCGCCGGACAGCGCCTGGTTCATCTCGCCCAGGATGTGCATCCGGCCGTCTTTCGCCTGTGCCAGCGCCTTTTCCATGATTTCGGGCGTGATACCCGCGACCTTGATGTCCATCTGCAGCGAGGTGATGCCGTTTTCGGTCCCCGCCACCTTGAAGTCCATGTCGCCCAGGTGGTCCTCGTCGCCCAGGATGTCGGTCAGGACGGCGTAAGATCCGTCTTCTTCGAGGATCAGGCCCATCGCCACGCCGGCAACGGCGGATTTCAGCGGCACGCCCGCATCCATCATCGACAGCGACCCGCCACAGACCGACGCCATCGACGACGACCCGTTCGATTCGGTGATCTCGGAAACCACGCGGATCGTGTAGGGGAAATCGGTCGGGGCCGGCAGCACCGCCTGCAGCGCACGCCAGGCCAGTTTGCCGTGGCCGATTTCGCGGCGGCCCGGAGGTCCGACGCGGCCAACTTCGCCAACCGAATAGGGCGGGAAATTGTAATGCAGCAGGAAGTTCGATTTGAAGGTGCCGTGCAGCGCGTCGATGAACTGTTCATCGTCGCCGGTGCCCAGCGTCGTCACGACCAGCCCCTGGGTTTCGCCACGGGTAAACAGCGCCGAACCATGGGTCCGCGGCAGCAGGCCGGTTTCGCAGGTGATCGGGCGCACGTCGGTGGTCGACCGTCCGTCGATCCGCTTGCCGCCCTTGACCACGTCACCGCGCAGGATGCCGGCTTCGAGTTTCTTCAGCGCGGACCCCAGATTGGCGTCGTCCAGTTGTTCCTCGGTCAGCGCAGCCTTGATCGCCTCACGCGCGGCGGCCACGGCAGCGGTACGGTCCTGCTTGTCGGTGATCGCAAATGCGGCGCGCATCTGCTCTTCCCCGGCAGCTTTCACCGCGTCGAACAGCTCGGAATAATCCGGCGCCTGGAAATCGAACGGTTCCTTCGCGGCGGCTTCGGCCAGCGAGATGATCAGGTCGATCACGGGCTGGATCTGCTCGTGGGCAAAGGTCACCGCGCCCAGCATCTCTGCCTCCGACAGCTCATAGGCTTCGGATTCGACCATCATCACCGCGTCCTTGGTCCCGGCGACGACGAGATCCAGCCGCTGTTCGGGGTTCAGGCGCAGGTCGTGCATGTCGTCCACGGTCGGGTTCAGCACGTATTCGCCGTCGGCAAAACCGACGCGGCAGCCGGCGATCGGACCCATGAACGGCACGCCCGAGATCGTCAGGGCGGCCGACGCAGCGATCATCGCCACGATATCCGGGTCATTGACCAGATCGTGGCTCAGCACGGTGCACATCACCAGCACTTCGTTCTTGAAGCCCGGCACGAACAGCGGGCGGATCGGCCGGTCGATCAGGCGCGCGGTCAGCGTTTCCTTCTCGGTCGGGCGCGCCTCGCGCTTGAAGAAACCGCCCGGTACCTTGCCGGCGGCATAGT
>CAYGNB010000588.1:0-1667 GCA_964351135.1 uncultured Rhodobacterales bacterium
AAACGGTGCAGAACCTGATGGCGATCCGGTTCGGCAACATGCTGTTCGAACCGCTCTGGAACAGCCAGTATGTGGATCACATCCAGATCACCGTCGCCGAAACGGTGGGTGTCGGCGGTCGCGGTGATTACTATGATCGCGCGGGTGCGATGCGGGACATGATGCAGAACCACCTGATGCAGCTGCTTTGCCTGATCGCCATGGAACCACCCGCCAAGTTCGATCCCGACGCGGTGCGCGACGAAAAGCTGAAGGTGATCCGCGCGCTGGATCCCGTGCCGCCGCACCATATCGTGCGCGGGCAGTACGGTGCCGGCGAAAGCGACGACCAGCCCTCCTATCGCGAGGCGGTGGGCGATCCGCGGTCGACCACTGAAAGCTATATCGCGCTCAAGGCCCATATCAGCAACTGGCGTTGGGCCGGCACGCCGTTCTATCTGCGTACCGGCAAACGGCTGGTTGCGCGATCGTCGGTGATCAACGTGGCGTTCAAGGATGCGCCGCATTCGATTTTTGGTGAAGAAGCGGGACGGCATGCCAACCTGCTGACGATCCGGCTGCAGCCGAACGAAGGCATCACGCTGCGGGTCACGATCAAAGAGCCCGGGCCGGGGGGCATGCGGCTGGTGGACGTGCCGCTGGACATGACCTTTGCCGAGGCGCTGGGACCCGAAGGCGGCGATCCGCCGGATGCCTATGAGCGGCTGATCATGGATGTGATCCGGGGCAACCAGACGCTGTTCATGCGCGGCGATGAAGTCGAGGCCGCCTGGGCCTGGACCGATCCGATTATTGCCGGGTGGGAGGCGCGCGGCGATGTGCCCAAGCCCTATGACTCGGGGAGCGTCGGGCCGGCCGAGGCCGATCAGCTGCTGAAACGCGACCACAGGCAATGGCGGGGGATCAACCCATGAATCTGATCGACTATCCTGACCGCGAGATGCTGGCCATCGACCTTGCCAACCGGTTGGCGGGCGATCTGGAAAACCACCTGCTGACGCATGAGACGGCCACGCTGGCGGTGCCGGGCGGCACCACGCCCGGGCCGGTTTTCGACGCGCTTTGTGCCGCCAATCTCGACTGGCACCGTGTACGGGTGTTGCCCACGGACGAACGCTGGGTGCCTCAGGACCATCCCCGTTCGAATGCGGGGCTGATCTCGTCGCGCCTGATGTGCAACCGGGCCGCAGCGGCGATGCTGCTGCCGCTTTACATTCCGGGGGACGACCCCGCCGAGGTGCTGGCCGAACTGGAAACGCCGCTGATACCGCTGCTGCCGCTGTCGGTTCTGCTGCTGGGGATGGGCGCGGACATGCACACGGCATCGCTGTTTCCTGGAGCTGACGGGCTCGATGCGGCGCTGGCCCCCGAGGCGCCCACGCTGGCCGTGCTAAGGCCCTATGGCCAGCCCGAGGCGCGGGTCAGCCTGACCGCGCATGTGCTGGACGGCGCGTTGTCGAAACATCTGGTGATCTATGGCGCCGAAAAACGTGAAGCGCTGGAACGGGCGATGAAACTGCCGCCGGAAGAGGCGCCGGTGCAGGCGGTATTGTCCGCGATCACAGTGCATTGGGCTGAGTAGGGGGATCTCCGGAAAAATGTGGGACGACCTGAAGACCCTGCACGGCGCGCTGAACGGGCGGCGTATTCTCGACATGTTCGCGGCG
>CAYGNB010000589.1:0-1667 GCA_964351135.1 uncultured Rhodobacterales bacterium
TGTTCTGGAAGACGCGCACATCGCCGTCCTTGTCGCGGATCAGCAGCAGGGGCATACCGAGGAACTCCATCGGCACCGCGTCACCGGGCGCGGGCACGTCCGAGGCGACCGCCAGACCGGCCCACTGGGAAAACAGCAGGGCATGTTTTTCCTCCTCGTAGACGGCTGGGTCGATGTAGTGCGGATTGGGCAGGCCATTGGCCATTTCCACGGATCGGCGGACATTGCTGAGATCGGTCAGTGCGGTCATTCGGGTCACTCCTGCGGAACGTGCTGAGGCCGGGTACACGCGATTTCCGGCCCGCGACCGCCTGACAGCGACCGGACTTTCCTCAAGGCGACAAAAGAGGGGTTTAGCGGAACGGCTCGCCGGGGCGCAGCAGATGCATGTAGAAGGGGGGCAGCTTGTCGGCCCCGACCACGCCGGTTTCGCGGGCGGCCTTGAGCACGCGGGCGGGACGGGTACCGAGGTGTTCGTAGACCATGCGCGCGGCCCGGCTGCCGGTGACCTTCTCGCGTACGGTGCGGGTGGCGTAGCCCTCCCACAGGTTCGACTGGAAGGCGGTCTCGGGCGTCAGGAAGTTGAACGAGCAGGACAGGGAGTCGCGATGGGTGACCACCGCCATGATCCCTTCCTCCTGACGCATCACGATGCCGCGGTACTCGCTGAAATAGGCGTTGGTCGACAGCCCCTGTTCGCGCAAGGCCGAGCGCGGCTCGTAGCCGCGCAGGAAGGTGTATCCGTCCGCCCGCTTGATCAGCACCAGCCCCATGACGAAGCGGTTCTCGTCGATGAAGCTCTTGCGGGCGAAGCGGTAGAAGCCGCTGGGAAAGAGCTCGGGCGAGACATGGATTGTGCTGGAACCGAAGAAACCGGCCAGTATCGGATGGCTGATCAGATCTTCGGGAGCCGACCGCGTCTGTGACACGGGTTCAAGCAGGATGCGCGCATCCGTGTCAAAGAAGGTGCATATGCGATGCAAGACATCCGGGCGCGGGAAGCTTTCGCCGGACATGTAACGGTTGAACTGTGTCCGATTGATGCCAAGCTCCCGGCAGAGGCTCGATACCGAGGAATACTCGGCACACAGCGCCTTGAGATTATCCCCGAAAACGCGGCGCAAAGCGGCGGGATCCTGCTGAGGCGGGGGGGGCGTGGATGTACGTTGTTGTCTCAAAGAGCGTTAAACTTTAAGGTTGAGTGGAACTTTCTCATGTCACGCTAACCGAGATTCCGCAGAGAAACCAGCAGAATCGACGCCAATTAGCGTCACAGGTGACGCATGTGAGCATCAGGCTTGGCGATTCCTGTCACAAATTTCAAGACGGTTCTCGCAATTCGACCCATTCACATTTCCCGGCATTGTCCCACAATTCCCTGACACGCATAAATACTTGGGGGACACATGTTCGGTGTAGTTCTTTGGAGCGACAGAGATAAGAACAGGGCAGTCATCTGGTGCGAGGATCATCGCAACCTGGCGTTTTTCCGGCAGGATGGCGACGATGACGACCAGAGCGGACGCTTCGTGCCCGGCGATCTCGTCGAATTCGATCTCAGGGAAGAAAACAACCTGCGGCTGGCAGTCGACCCCTGCGTCGTGGCCCCGCACGAGTTTCCCTATCTCGCGCGAGAGCTGAAATCGGCCTGCGCCGGACTGACCCGC
>CAYGNB010000590.1:0-1662 GCA_964351135.1 uncultured Rhodobacterales bacterium
GCGCTGGCGCTGGCGGACGAGGACGAACCGGATCTGATCCTGTCGATGGCCACGCTGACCGGCGCGGCACGGGTCGCGGTGGGATCGGATATCGCGCCCTTCTTTTGCGACGACGACGGATTCGCGCAAACGCTGTCAGCCTCGGCCGCCAAGGTCGATGACCCGGTCTGGCGCCTGCCGTTCCACGCCCCCTACGAAAACAAGATCGAACCGGTGATTGCCGATCTGGACAACGCGCCCAGCGGCGGGTTCGCCGGTGCGATCACCGCAGCGCTGTTCCTGCACCGTTTCGTATCCGCTGCGCCCTACGCTCATTTCGACATCTACGGCTGGCAATCCGTATCCGCACCGGCCCGGCCCAAGGGCGGGGTCGGTCAGGGCGTCCGCGCGCTGCTGGATGCGCTGCCCAAGGTATTGAACCTGTGAGTGACCGCCGTCTGACCCCGGTCAACGCCCGCGTTGCGGCGGCGCATCTGTCCGATGCCGCCCCGGGACTGAAACGGGTTGCGGGCGAACGACGACAGATCCTGCGCCCGGTAGCGGACCTCAGCAACGCGCCCGGTGGCGCGCGGGACCGGCAGGTGCTGTTCGGCGAAACCGTGGTGGTTTACGAGGATCGCGACGACTGGAGCTTTGTTCAGGCCGACAAGGACGGTTATGTGGGCTATGTGCCATCTGCGGCGCTGGGGCCGGTACGCGACGCGACCCATATGGTCGGCGTGCCTGCCGCCCATGTCTATGCCGAGGCGTCGATGAAATCCCCCGATCGCATGAGCCTGAGCTTTGGCAGCCGCATCGCCGTGACCGGCACCGCAAACGGGTTTGCCGAAACCGGCGCGGGTTTCATCCCGTCAGTGCATCTGCGGGCGTTGGACAACGACCCGTTCGACGATCCGGTGGCGGTGGCGGCGTTGTTTCTCGGCACGCCATACCTGTGGGGCGGTAACAGCCGGTGCGGCATCGACTGTTCCGGGCTGATTCAGGCGGCGCTGCTGGCCTGCGGTCGGGATTGCCCCGGCGACAGCGATCTGCAGGCGGTTGCGGTCGGCGGCCCCCTGCCCGAGGGCACGCTACCCCGGCGCGGCGATCTGCTGTTCTGGAAGGGCCATGTGGCCTGGGTCGCAGATAACACAACACTGCTGCATGCCAATGCATATCACATGGCTGTCGCGTATGAACCGCTGGACGAGGCAATCGCGCGGATTCTGGCACAGGGCGACGGACCCGTCACCGGCCACCGGAGACCCTGATCAGGTGACCGCCCGGATCAGCTTGCGCTCGAGCACGCGCAGCACCGTTTTCAGATCGTGACCGCGTTTCAGGATTTGCCCGTCCATCCCGACGACCGCGTACTGACCCTGCCGGTTGCGCAGCTTGGGGCGTTTTTCGATCCGGTAGAGCGGATGTTCGGCGGTGCGCCGAAAGACCGAGAACACCGCCAGATCGCGCAGACAGGAAATTCCATAGTCCCGCCATTCGCCGGCGGCAACCATACGGCCATAAACCGAAAGGATCTGGGAAAGCTCGCGCCGGTCGAAAGCCACCTGATCCGCAACCTGTCCGGTGGGAAAGGGGCTGGGGGGCTGGATCGTCATGGATCAACCCTTGCGCCGGTTTCGGGTAAAATCAAGCCTGATCGACAGGACGAATCTCCGGCGATCC
>CAYGNB010000591.1:0-1661 GCA_964351135.1 uncultured Rhodobacterales bacterium
CGCCGCGCCGCAATGTTCGCGGGCGAAAAGATCAACGAGACCGAACACCGCGCGGTGCTGCATACCGCGCTGCGCAATCCCGACGGCGGCCCGGTATTGGTGGATGGCGCCGATGTGATGCCGGGCGTGCGTGCTACGCTGGCGCGCATGGGTGCGTTCTGTGATGCCATTCGCAGCGGCACCCGCGCCGGGACGGGCGGCGCGATTACCGATGTGGTCAATATCGGTATCGGCGGGTCCGATCTCGGCCCCGCGATGGCGGTGCAGGCGCTGGCGCCCTTTCACGACGGCCCGCGCTGCCATTTCGTGTCCAATGTGGACGGCGCACATATTCATGACGTGCTGAACGGGCTGGATGCGACCCGCACACTGGTGATTGTGGCCTCCAAGACCTTTACCACCATCGAGACGATGACCAACGCGCGGACCGCGCGCGACTGGATGGTGGCGGGCGAAGGCGACCCGGCACGGCAGGTCGCGGCGCTGTCGTCGGCCACCGATCGCACGGCTGACTTCGGCATTGATCCGCAAGCCGTGTTCGGGTTCGAGGACTGGGTCGGCGGGCGTTATTCGGTCTGGGGGCCGATCGGGCTGAGCCTGATGCTGGCGATCGGACCTGAGGGCTTTGCCGAATTCCTGCGCGGCGGTCGGGCAATGGACAGCCATTTTCGCGAGGCGCCGTGGGCCGAAAACCTGCCCGTGTTGCTGGCGCTCGTGGGGATCTGGCACCATCAGATCTGCGGCTACCCGACCCGCGCGGTGCTGCCCTATGACCAGCGGCTTGCGCGCTTGCCGGCCTATCTGCAGCAGCTCGAAATGGAATCGAACGGCAAATCGGTGGCGATGGATGGCAGCAGGCTGGCCATGCCGTCCGGCCCGGTTGTCTGGGGCGAACCGGGCACCAACGGGCAGCACGCGTTCTATCAGTTGATCCATCAGGGGACCGGCGTTGTTCCTTGCGAATTCATGATCGCCGCGCGCGGGCACGAACCGCAACTGGATCACCACCACCGGTTGCTGATCGCGAATTGTCTGGCCCAGTCCGAGGCATTGATGCGGGGCCGTTCGCTGGATGAGGCGCGGGAACGGATGGCGGCGGCGGGGCTGGAAGGGGCCGAACTGGACCGTCAGGCCAGACACCGAGTATTCGCCGGCAACCGGCCGTCGGTCACCATCGCCTATCCGCAGCTCACGCCGTTCGTTCTGGGTCAGATCATCGCGCTCTATGAACACCGGGTGTTCGTCGAGGGCGTGATTCTGGGCATCAATTCCTTTGACCAATGGGGCGTCGAACTGGGTAAGGAACTGGCGACATCGCTGGGGCCGGTGGTCGATGGCACCCAAAGCACCGATACGCGCGACGCCTCAACCGCGGCGCTGGTCGATTTCCTGCGTTCCCATCGCGGCTGACCCGCCGCAAGGGCGCTTGCGCGGCCCCTGTTTCATTGGCAGTCTGCATCCGGGAGAAACCGGGGCAGAACCGGGACGCCACCGGCGTCAGTTTACAGGGGAGGATGAGTGCCATGCTGGGCCAGATGATGACTGCGCCGCTGCTGATTTCGTCGCAAATCGAACACGCGGAAGCCTATCACGGATCGACACCGATCATTTCGGTCAACACCGAAGGCGGTATCGAGGAGACCACCTGGGGGCAGGTGGCC
>CAYGNB010000592.1:0-1657 GCA_964351135.1 uncultured Rhodobacterales bacterium
TTCCAGCGCCTCATCGGTGAGGATCTCGAAATTGGGGATGTTGCGCTCGATATACTTCGCGGTTTCGATCCGGACGCTGGTGCGTTCAGCCCGTCGCGCGGCACCGCCGCCGCCACGTCCCCGCCGCCGTGTGCCTGCTTCCGCCATGTTCTTTTCCTTGTCCGATCCAGCCAGTGCTGGCCGTTTCCTAGCGCAGTATCGTCATCAGCCGGATCACGGTTGCGGCGCATAAGGGGAAAAAGCGACATACTCCGCTTGTCAGCAACCCGCGCGCGCCCTAAAGGCAGGCCATGAGCCAGACATCGCACGACCGCCTCCTGATCATCGATTTCGGCAGCCAGGTGACGCAGCTGATCGCGCGTCGTCTGCGCGAGCTGAATGTCTATTGCGAAATCCATCCCTACCAGAGCGTCACGATGGAGTTCGTGCGCGACATGGCGCCCCGGGCCATCATCTTTTCGGGCGGGCCGGACAGCGTGACCCGTGACGGATCGCCCCGTGCCCCGCAAGAGATTTTCGATCTCGGCGTACCGATCCTGGGTATCTGCTATGGCCAGCAGGTGATGATGGAGCAGCTTGGCGGCAAGGTCGTCAGCGGTCACGGCACTGCCGAGTTTGGCCGCGCCTATGTCACGCCCGAGGGCAAGCTCGACCTACTGGCGGGCTGGTTCGCCGATGGCAACGAACAGGTGTGGATGAGCCATGGCGATCACGTCAGCCAGATCGCGCCCGGCTTTGAGGTCTACGGCACCTCGCCCAACGCGCCTTTCGCCATCACCGCCGATCCCGCCCGTCATTTCTATGCCGTGCAGTTCCACCCCGAGGTCCACCACACGCCGAACGGTCGGAAGCTCTATGAAAACTTCGTGCGGCTCGCCGGGTTCAGCGGCGACTGGACCATGGGGGCCTATCGCGACGAGGCTGTGGCACGAATCCGGGAACAGGTGGGCAACAAGCGGGTGATATGCGCGTTGCCCGGAGGCGTACACAGCTCGGTTGCGGCGGCACTGATCCACGAGGCGGTGGGCGACCAGTTGACCTGTGTTTTCGTCGATCATGGCCTGCTCAGGCTCAACGAGGCCGACGAGGTTGTCGGCATGTTCCGCGACCACATGAATCTGCAGGTGATCCATGCGCAGGAGCAGGACCTGTTCCTAAATGCGCTCGAAGGCGTTTCCGACCCGGAAACCAAGCGCAAGACGATCGGGCGGCTGTTCATCGACGTGTTCCAGAAATATGCCGACCAGATCGACGGGGCCGAATTCCTGGCCCAGGGTACGCTCTATCCCGACGTCATCGAATCGGTGTCGTTCTCGGGTGGTCCTTCGGTCACGATCAAATCGCACCACAATGTGGGCGGCCTGCCCGAAAAGATGGGGCTGACGCTGGTCGAACCGCTGCGCGAACTGTTCAAGGACGAAGTGCGGGACCTGGGCCGCGAATTGGGTCTGCCCGCGCATTTCATCGGTCGTCACCCCTTTCCCGGTCCCGGCCTTGCAATCCGCTGCCCCGGTGAAATCACGCGCGACAAACTCGAGATCCTGCGCAAGGCCGATGCCGTCTTTATCGATCAGATCCGCAAGCACGGACTTTATGACGACATCTGGCAGGCTTTCGTGGCGATCCTGCCGGTGCGGACGGTCGGCGTCATGGGCGA
>CAYGNB010000593.1:0-1656 GCA_964351135.1 uncultured Rhodobacterales bacterium
TTGTTGACCACCAGGGTGGCCAGCGCCTCGCCGTCGACGTCCTCGGCGATGATCAGCAGCGGCTTCTGCGACTGGATCACCGACTCGAGCAGCGGCACCATCGGCTGCAGCGACGAGAGTTTCTTCTCGTGCAGCAGGATCATGCAGTCTTCCAGCTCGGCCGTCATCTTGTCGGCGTTGGTCACGAAGTAAGGCGACAGGTAGCCACGGTCGAACTGCATCCCCTCGACCACGTCGGTCTCGGTTTCCAGGCCCTTGTTCTCTTCGACGGTGATGACACCTTCGTTGCCGACCTTCTGCATCGCGTCCGCGATCTGGCGGCCGATTTCTTCTTCGCCGTTGGCCGAGATGGTGCCAACCTGTGCGACTTCGGCGCTGTCCTTGACTTCGCGGGCAGCGTTCTTGATCTCTTCGACAACCTTGGCGGTGGCCAGGTCGATGCCGCGCTTGAGATCCATCGGGTTCATGCCGGCGGCAACCGATTTCAGACCTTCGCGCACGATGGCCTGGGCCAGAACGGTTGCGGTGGTGGTGCCGTCGCCGGCTTCGTCATTGGTGCGCTGGGCCACTTCCTTGACCATTTGCGCGCCCATGTTCTCGAACTTTTCTTCCAGTTCGATTTCCTTGGCGACCGACACACCGTCCTTGGTGATGCGCGGTGCGCCGAAGGATTTGTCCAGAACCACGTTCCGGCCCTTGGGGCCGAGGGTCACCTTGACCGCGTCGGCCAGGATGTTGACGCCCTTGAGCATACGGTTGCGGGCATCGGTATCGAACTTGACGTCCTTGGCAGCCATGTTGCTGTCTCCTAGAATTTCTGTGAACTGTCAGCGAACTGGGTCGGTAAGCCCCGGGGGCTTACGCGATGACACCCATGATGTCGCTTTCCTTCATGATCAGCAGCTCTTCGCCGTCGAGCGTGACCTCGGTGCCCGACCACTTGCCGAACAGGATCTTGTCGCCGGGCTTTACAGCCATCTCGATCAGCTCGCCGCTGTCCTTGCGCGCGCCTTCGCCGCAGGCGACAACTTCGCCTTCGCTCGGCTTTTCCTTGGCGGTATCGGGGATGATCAGACCGCCAGCGGTTTTCTCGTCGCTTTCAACGCGGCGCACCAGCACCCGGTCATGAAGCGGTTTCAATGCCATCTTTGCAGCTCCTTGAGGCTCAAAGTTCGTTTGTATTCAGGCCCCGCACTCCTCGCCGGGACCATTAGCACTCATCTCATTCGAGTGCTAACGGCGCATAGCTAGGCAGCTCGCCCGCGCCTGTCAACGGAGATCGTCGAAAAAAACACGCTGCGCCGCAGCATCATTCGGGGCCGTCGTCTCGCGCCCATTCGGCCAGCCCGCACACCCCCGATTGGGTGAGCGCATAAATCCCGGTTCCGACCCGTTCGAACCAGCCATAGTGATTGTCACGCATCAGGCGGGTGGCAGCGGCGACCCCGGTGGCACGAGCGACCGTCGCGCCCTTGCAGGCGCCATGTTTGGCCAGATGCGCGGCGCAGGCCAGCGCGTCCTGGCGATAGCCGGTGACGATGCCGCCCCGCACCGCGCCGCCTGTATTCGGATCGCCGCGCAACCGGTCGAATTCGCGCAGCAGTCGCGCCGCCCGCTGTCTGGATTTGCGCGGCGCATAGGGGCCGGGGTCGCAGA
>CAYGNB010000594.1:0-1648 GCA_964351135.1 uncultured Rhodobacterales bacterium
CCGACCTCCATGTCGTAGGGCTGCAGGATCGCGCAGCCCTGTTCGGCCCAGTAGGTCTGCAGCCGCAGGATGATTTCCTGGAACGAACGCGGGGCGGTGCTGGTCATCGGGATATGTCCTCTGTTCGCCCGGCCTCGGGCGCGCCTTTCCTATGCCCGCGCGCAAGCCGGGTCAACGGCGCAACACCTGCGCCATGGAACGTTGCACGGGCATGGAAATGATTCATACTTGGTGATTATTAACTGCAGGGCAGAAACAGGACATGAAAGGTCCGACAATGAAGGCAGTCTTGGTTTCGCTGGTGGTCGCGGTGATCGTTTTGGTCCGACCGGCGGCGGCACAACAATCGCAGCCCGAAGTGGTCTGGGTGCAGATCGAAGCGCATCCCAGCCTGCGGGTGGCACAACTGCGGGCGCAGGATTTCGCCGCCACGCTGCCGGACGTGAACGGCTTTTCGCTGGGCGGCAACTGGTACGGTATCCTACTGGGCCCCTACCGGCGCACCGACGCGGACCGGGTGCTGCAGGCCTATAGGGCAGGCCGGGCCATCCCCGCAGACAGTTTCATCACCTTTTCGTCCCGGCTGGGACAACAATTCTGGCCTGTGGGCAACGATCTCCTGGGCCGGGGTGCGGTGGCCGCACCCGCCCTGCCCGGCGCAACGCTCGAGCCCCCGCAACCGGTGGCGCAGGCAGCCCCGCAGCCATCGGATGAAACCCCGGCCGACGCCCGCCGCAGCGAAAGCCTGCTGAACCGCACCGAACGCGAGGGGCTTCAGATCGCACTCCGCGCGGCGGGTTTCTACAATTCCGCCATCGACGGCGCCTTTGGCCGCGGGACGCGGCGGTCGATGGCGGACTGGCAGGCGGCGAACGGCTATGAGGCCACCGGCGTGCTGACGACCGCACAGCGCAAGCACCTGATGGACGACTATAACGCGCCGCTGATCAGCGCCGGCATGGCCCCGCATCTGGATGCCAGCGCCGGGATCGAAATGCAGATCCCCGCCGGGTTGGTGCGCTTTTCCCGTTATGAACCGCCTTTTGCCCATTTCGACGCCAGCGGCGATGTCCCCGTGCGCCTGTTGCTGATCAGCCAGCCCGGCACCCGGACCACCTTGCACGGGCTCTATGACATCATGCAGACACTCGAAATCGTACCGCTGAACGGGCCGCGCGAAAAGGGTAGGAACAGCTTTACACTCGAGGGGCGTGGCAACGGGATCGTGTCCTATACCGAGGCATCGTTACAGGACGGGCAGATCAAGGGATTCACCCTCGTCTGGCCCGAAGGCGACGAGGCGCGGCGCACCCGCGTTCTGGCGGCAATGAAATCCAGCTTCCGCCGTGTCGACGGGGTTCTGGACCCCGCCACGGGTGGCGATATCGAACAGCACATCGACCTCGTGTCCGGGCTCGAAATACGCAAGCCCCGCCTGTCGCGGTCCGGGTTCTTTGTCGATCGCCGCGGCACCGTGGTCACCACCGCGCAGGCGGTGCAGGGCTGTTCGCGGATCACGCTGGATCACGACACCGTCGCAGAAGTCGCGGCCAGCGATGCCGACAGCGGCATCGCGGTCCTGCGGCCCGCTGCCCCGCTGGCGCCGATCGCGGTGGCACGCCTGCGCGCCGGATCGCCGCGCCTGCAA
>CAYGNB010000595.1:0-1645 GCA_964351135.1 uncultured Rhodobacterales bacterium
TTCATGCGCGACAGCAGCGACAGGGCGCCTCCGATCCACGGGCCGAAACTGCGTTTGCGAGGCCGTCCGCGCGCATCGACAGCAGAGGGCAGGAAAGGCGGCGCGAGGTGGTGACGGATGACGAAATCGCCCTCGAACCTGTCCGTGAGGCTTTCGTAGAACCCGGTCTGCGTATGCAGCCGGGCCACCTCGTATTCGTCCTTGTAGGCCATCAGTTTGAACAGCCCCTTGGCGGCGGCTTCGGTCAGCGCGCCGGGGGCGCCTGCGACACGGGTTTCCGCCGCCTGCACCCCGGCCAGCGTGTCGCGATATCCCTGCGCGTAGGCGCCATCCTGATACTCGGTCAGGAACGCGGCGCGGCGGTCGATCTTTTCGTCGAGCGTCTGCACCGGGCTGACCGGCAGTTGCGCGATGCGTTCCACGGCGTCGGGGGCGTGGGCGGCGATGCGGCCCCAGGTAAAGGCGTCCTTGTTCAGGTCCGGCTTGACCCCGTTCAGGTCGATTGCGCGCATCAGCGCGTCCAGCCCCAGCGGCACCAGCCCGGCCTGCCACGCGGCGCCCAGCATCATCACATTCGCAAACACGCTGTCTCCCACCAGCGCCTCGGCCAGCGCATTGGCGTCGAGCGTCTTCAGCGCGGCGGCGTCTACCACCTTGCCGATCTCGGCCAGACGGGTTTCGGCCCTGAGATCGGCATCGCGGTTCTGCACCAGATCGCCGGTCGGCATCACGGCGGTGTTCACCACCGCGCGGGTTTCGCCGGCTCGATAGGTGAGGCTGGCCTTGGGTGATGAACTGACCACCAGATCGCAGCCGATCAGCGCGTGGGCCGAGCTGGGCTCGATCCGCGCCTGATTTACCCCGGCCTCGGTTTCCGACATGCGGATATAGCTGAGAACCGGCCCGAATTTCTGGGCAAAACCCATGAAATCCAGAACGCTGGCGCCTTTCTGTTCCAGGTTGGCGGCCATCGCGATCAACTGGCCGACGGTGACGACACCGGTGCCGCCGACGCCGGTCACCAGAATATCCCAGGGCGTGTCGAGGCCGGGCAGGGTCGGGTCGGGCAGGGTGGTCCGCAGTTTATCGAGCGCGGCGCGGTTCTCGGTTGCGCCCGGTTTCTTAAGGGTGGCGCCCTCGACGGTCACGAAGCTGGGGCAGAACCCGTTTACGCAAGTGAAATCCTTGTTGCAGGAATTCAGGTTGATGCGGCGTTTCCGCCCGAATTCGGTTTCCAATGGCTCGACGCTCAGGCAGTTCGATTCCACCGAGCAATCGCCGCAGCCTTCGCAGACCAGCGGGTTGATGACCGCGAATTTCTTTGGATCCTCCATCTTGCCACGTTTGCGCAGACGGCGTTTCTCGGTCGCGCAGGTCTGTTGATAGATCAGCACCGTGGTGCCGGGGATGTCGCGCAGCTCGCGCTGGATGCGGTCCATTTCGCGGCGGTGTTCGATACGGACGCCCGGCGGAAAGTCGGCCCTGTCAAACTGCTCGGGGCGGTCAGAGACGACCACCACCTTTTTCGCGCCTTCCGAGACCAGCGTATTGGCGATGGCCTGCACGCTGATCGGGCCGTCCACGACCTGCCCGCCGGTCATGGCGACGGCATCGTTGAACAGGATCTTGTAGGTGATGTTGGTGC
>CAYGNB010000596.1:0-1643 GCA_964351135.1 uncultured Rhodobacterales bacterium
ACGCGTGCCGGCTCAATCCCCGGCCGGGCGCGGCGGACAGGCCTCGCCGGTCACGGTGCCGTCATAGGCCTTTTCCCCGCAATCGTTGAGATCGTGCCAGATCCAGCCGCGCCCATCATTCGCCACCGCCACGATCCGGTCGACGCCATAAGCGATGTTCTTGGCCCCCAGAAACACCTGCACCGATCCGTCAGCGATGCCCGTTGCGATTTTACCGGCATCGAAGCAGTCGAACCAGCCCGGCGCGTTGCGCGGATCGTGGCCGGGTGCTGCCTTGTAGACAGCCGCCAACTCTGCCGGGTCGACGGATGTGGTGAAACAGGCGCGGTAGCGGATCGGAGAACTGTCGGCGGTAATCGCGCGAAAATCGTCGTAGGCGATGGGTTCGGGATCGCCGCCCGCCTGCGCCACCAGCATCACCTCGCGGCCCGGCTGGGCGTCGGGTTCGTAGTAGAACCCGTAGACCTGCAGATAATAGAGCACTGCCCCGGCCAGCGCGGCGCTGGCGACAATAACGCCACCGATGAGCTTTCCGTTCATTTCAGTCTCCTGCCGAGTCCGGGCTTTCGTTCGGGGCCTCTATCGCCCATTCTGCCCCCGGACTGCCAGAGAGGAATGAGGGCATGGATACCGGATTCGCAATTTCGTTCTTTGGCGCCTTGTTCGCGATCATGAACCCGGTCACCAATCTGCCGATATTCCTGAGCGTGACCGAAGGCGCACCACCCGAAACGCAACGGCGGATCGCGTTGAAATGTGCGATCTACAGCCTCATTCTGGGCGCCGGGTTCGCACTGGCGGGAACGCAGCTGCTGAACCTGTTCGGCATCAGTGTCGACGATTTCCGGGTCGCGGGCGGTCTGGTGGTACTGCTGATCGCGCTGAACATGCTGGGCGGTGACGAAAGCAGCTCGCATCACGGCACCGATGAGGAAAAATCGGCCTATCCCGACCCGGATACGGTTGCCTTCTACCCGCTGACCTTTCCGATTATCGTCGGGCCCGGCACCATCACCACGCTGATCCTGTTCGCGCACAAGGCGGAGAGCCCGGTGCAGATGATCGCCTTTGGCGTTGTTTTCGCCGGTGTGGTGGCGCTGCTGGCGCTGACCTTCTGGAATGCGCCGATGCTGGCAAGGCACCTGTCCGGCACCGCGCGCGTGATCATGTCCCGCCTGATGGGCATGATCCTTGCCGCGATCGCGATCGGCATGATTGTTGAAGGGCTGAAGACCCTGCTGCCCGGGCTGGCCTGACGCTGACGGTCAGGCGGCGTGGCCGCCGGCCCCGGTCTGCACGAACGCGTCGGCGCACTGCTTGGCCAGCGCCCGCACCCGCCCGATATAGGCCTGCCGTTCGGTGACCGAGATCACCCCGCGCGCATCGAGCAGGTTGAAGATGTGAGACGCCTTGATGCACTGGTCATAAGCCGGATGGGCCATGACGATACGCTTGCCGGTCTTGGGGTCGTCATGTTCCTGCGCGAGGATCATCGCGCATTCGGCCTCGGCCTCTTCGAAATGGCGCAGCAGGACGTCGGTGTTGGCAACATCGAAGTTCCAGCGCGCGTATTCCTCTTCGGTCTGGCGGAACACGTCGCCATAGCTCAGCGGGATCGGCGCATCGGGATCGTTGAAGGGCAT
>CAYGNB010000597.1:0-1642 GCA_964351135.1 uncultured Rhodobacterales bacterium
CAACGGTGGTCGAGTGGCAGATCCGCGCCTGGTGGTCGACGTTGTTCGTGCCCCAATAGGCGGCGAACTTGCGGAACAGATAGGCCTGTTCGTTGTTATGCTTGGCGCTGCCCAGCCAGTAGACGCTGTCGGGGCCGCTTTCCTCGCGGATGGACAGCATCTGATCGCCGATCTCGGCAATCGCCTCGTCCCAGCTGATCCGCTTCCACTCGCCGCCTTCCTTCTTCATCGGATATTTAAGGCGGCGTTCGCCATGGGCATGTTCGCGCACCGACGCGCCCTTGGCGCAATGGGCGCCGAGGTTGAACGGGCTGTCCCAGCCGGGTTCCTGGCCCATCCAGACGCCGTTCTGTACCTCGGCGATCACGGTGCAGCCCACCGAACAATGGGTGCAGACGGATTTGACGGTGTTCACGGCCGTATCTGCGGCATTCTGCGCGTTGGCCTTTGTGACCGTGCCGCCGGTGGCGGCAATGGCGGTCAACCCGCCGATGGCAAGTCCTGAGCCGCGCAGGAACGCGCGGCGATCGACGGATTTCCCGGCGATCTCTGACAGGATCGAAGTCCGCTGGGGGCGTCGCGCAACCCCGTTGGTCTTTTTCCTAAGCATTTCATTTCTCCTTGCTACCGCGATTGCGGCTGGCTTGGTCTCGAACACGAACCGGCGTCAGGGCGTCACGCAACCGTCTGCCGGGTCTTGACCTCGTCCGGGCGGGCCGGGCGCTGTCGGATCTCAGGTGGCGTGGTCAGAACCGCGCGCTGTCCAGATAGGCGCGGTTATGCGCGGTGTCCTGGATGCGGGTTTCGTCCACCGGCGCTTCGGCGGCGCCGGCTTCGGTTCCCAATGCGGTTGCCGCGGCGGCCGCAGGGGCCGCGCTGCCCGCGAGTTTCAGGAAATCGCGCCTGGTGGCACCGTCTTCCCCCTTTTTCGTCATTGGATCGTCTCCTTTCGTCGTCGTCGTTTCATTCCGGTCAGGGCGCCACCCGCGGGCGGCACCGGTGAAGGGCGGATCATTCCGCCAGCATGGCAAAGCCGTTTTTCTCGATCTCCATGAATACCCGCCCGGCGGTGCCGACCGAGGCGTAGAAGACCGAGTTTTCCGCCGCTTCGAGATCGGCAAAGAAATGCCCGGCCCAGGGCGCGATGTGACGGCTCCAGAACATACGCTGATCGTCGAGCGGGGCAGGGGCGCCGAACCGTCCGACGATCATGCCCGCCATCATTTCCATCAGCGACGCGATGTTGTCCTCGGGTTCGTAAACATTGGGCGCGCGCGTGATGCTGCGGGCGGCCATGTCGCTGCGCAGTTGCGCCAGCGGCTTTTCGTTCAGGAATCCGGTCAGGTAGTAGCTCGCATAGGGAAGCAACTCGCCCCGGCCCAGCCCGATGAACAGGGCGTTGAATTCCCGTTCTGCCGCCTGCGGCGACGTTACCCGCGCCACCCGCGCCAGCGCCTGCATCGCCTGACCCAGGTCGCTGTCGTCGCCCGCCAGCCCGGCGGTCATGTCGAGCGTGCCCCGGTCGGGCGGCGCGGCCAGCAGCAGGCCAAGGAAGTTGTAGAAATCCGCGCGCAGCCGATCCTCTTCGGCAATTTCGATGTCGCGCTGGCGGGCTTCGGTCATGTCAGGCCTCGTCGTGGAA
>CAYGNB010000598.1:0-1637 GCA_964351135.1 uncultured Rhodobacterales bacterium
CTGGTGCGCACGGTTACCGTGGTGGTGCGCGGCACCGGGTACTGATCGGCCCGGCGTCCTGCCGGATACCTACTTGCCACCACTCGGACGGGGGCCTGTTTCAGGCCCCCGAAGCCGTTTGCCTAGCAACCACTCCCCTGTTCACCATATCATTCCCGACGAAAGGAAGGTGCAATGATCGGCCGCCTGATCCTTGGTCTGGGGCTGGCCGCTGCGGTCGCCCTGGGCCTGTACCTGTCCAGCGGCGGATCGCAAGACCGCGCCGACCGCCATTACCAGCGGGCACTGGAACATCTCGAGGCCGGGGATGCCCCCCGTGCCACGATCGAGTTCCGCAACCTGTTCAAGGTCGACGGGACCCATTACGATGGCCGGCTCGCCTTCATCCGTTTGCTGATCGAACAGGGCAAATATAAACAAGCCTACAGCCAGGCCCTGCGCCTGGCCGAACAATATCCCGAGGACGCCACCGCCAACCTGATGCTGGCCGAACTGGCCCTGCGTGACGGCGACGCGGAAGCAACCGAACGCTATGGCCGCAAGGCACTGACGCTGGTCCCCGAGGACCCGGCGGCCCAGGCGGTTGTAACGGTGATCGACCATGAAACCGCCCGCAAGAACGGCGATGCGTCCGCCCGCAAGGCCGCCGGCAATCGTGCCGCGGCACTGGTGGCACAAAACCCGGAACTGTGGACTGCGCATCAGACGGTGGTGGCCGAAGCCCTCGCCGAACGGGACTGGCCCGCCGCAAAGGCCGCGCTGGACGCGGCCCTTGCCGTGTCGCCCGACGATCCGGGCCTGCACCGCCTGCGCCTGGGCGTGCTGGAACAGACCGGCGACGATGCCGCCGCCGAGGCGCAGATGCGCGACATGATGATCCGCTTCCCCGACGAAGCGGCCGCTATCGGTGGTCAACTGGTCGGCTGGTATCTGGAGCGCAACCGCACCCAGGACGCCGAAGTACTGCTGCGCGACCGCGCGGCAGACGCCGAAACCGGCGACATGATCCCGGCGGAAACGCTGGTGCGCTTTCTCGCCACGACGAGCGGGACGGAAACCGCAATCGCCGAGATGGATACCCTGATCGCCTCTGGCCCGGCGGCAAAGGCGCATTTCCTGCCACTGCAGGCATCCATGCGCTATGACCGGGACCAAGGCGACGACCGCGCGCGCGCGAAGGCCGACCTGCAGACTTATCTCGCAGGTGACATCTCCGATGACGAGGCCGCCGGCGCGCGGGTGGCGCTGGCCCGGATTCATCGTGCCGAGGGCCGCACCGACGAAGCCCGCAAGCTGGTCGATGCGGCGATCGAGGCCGACCCGACCAATGTGGCAGCCCTGAAGCTGCGCGCCGAACGGGAGCTGGAGGAAGAGGACACCGCCGGAGCGCTGGTGACCCTGCGCACGGCGCTGGGACATGCACCGCGCGATCCCGATATCATGCTGCTGCTGGCCCGCACCCATGAACGCGCAGGCAATCGCGGGCTGATGGCGGACCGGCTGGCAATGGCCGCCGAAATGTCCGGCTATGCGCCGGACCACACCCTGCGCTATGCGTCCTACCTGACCAGCTCCGGGCAGGCCAATCACGCCGTCGAACTTCTGGAACAGGCATTGCGCCTGCGTCCTGCCCATCC
>CAYGNB010000599.1:0-1637 GCA_964351135.1 uncultured Rhodobacterales bacterium
GCGGGCGCGGTCCGAGGAACTGTCGGACCAGTTGCTGGCCCATGCCGAGCAACTGGCCGCCGCCAACCGTGAACTGGCCGCGACCAACGCCACGCTGGAGGAAGCCAAACGCCAGCTTACCGAGATCGAATTGCGCACCCGGCTCACCACCGAAATGATGCCCGCACATATCGCCCATGTGGATGCGACCGGCCACTATACCTATTCCAACCGCCGGTTCGCGTCGGTGTTCCCCGGCCGGCCGGTGGATATCGTCGGCAAACATGTCTCGGATGCGCTCGGGGCCACGGCCTATGTTCGGGTGGAACCACATCTGGCGGCCGCCTTCGAGGGCCGCGAAGCCGTGTTCGAATTCACCGAGGACCGGGATTCGCGGCGCATCCGGGTTGCGCTGACACCGGATGCAGGCACTGGCGGGGTCTATATCCTGTCGATGGACATCACCGAGGAAACGCAGGCCCGCGTTGCATTGCAGCAATCCCGCCGCCGCGCGCTGGCCGCCCAGATGACGAGCGGGCTGGCGCATGATTTCGGTAACCTTCTGACGATCATCCTGGGTTTGCAAAGCCGGCTGGCGCGCATGGATCTGGACGACCCGGCGCAGGAACTGATTGCGGCAACCCAGGGGGCCGCACAGCGCGGAGGACGCCTGCTGAACCGGATCGCCGACATGACCGGCAAACGTACGCTGCGCCCGACAGCCACCGATCCGCACACGCTGCTGGACGACCTGAAACTGCTGGCGACGCCGAGCCTGCCGCAAATGGTCGGGCTGAGTGTGCTCGACCACCTGCCGCCGGGGCGGGTGATGCTGGATGCGGGCATGTTGCAGGATGCGCTGCTGAACCTCGTTCTGAACGCCCGCGATGCCTGCGCCGCATCGGGCCAGATCACCGTCAGCGCCCATTGCGTGGGCAGCACCTGGATCGAAATCGCCGTGACCGACACCGGGCCCGGCTTCTCTCCCGAGGCGCTGGAAAACGCGCTGACCCCGTTTTTCACCACCAAGGGCAGCGAGGGATCGGGGCTGGGGCTGCCGATGGTCTATGACACGGTGAAACTGGCCGGCGGCGATCTGCAACTGACCAACACGCCCGAAGGCGCGGCGGTCACCCTGCGTCTGCCCTATCGCCCCGCCGCGCCGGAAACCGCGGGCGGGCTGGCGCTGCTGGTCGAGGACAGCGAACCGCTGCGCGCCTCGGTCCGCGACATGCTGGTCACACTAGATTTCAACGTGATCGAAGCCGCCTCGGCGGATGAGGCGGCGGCGCTGGTGGCCGATGTGCCCGACATTTCGCTGGTCCTGTCCGATATCCGGCTGCAGGGGCAGGCCACGGGCCTCGATCTGCTGGACCGGATCGACGGCAGCGGGCTGCCCTGCATCCTGATGACCTCTCTGCCGCCCGGCGATCCGCTGCACCGGGCCGCGCTGGCGCGGGTGCCGGTTCTGCGCAAACCCTTTTCCGCGGCCGGTCTGGCCGCCCTGATCCGCCCGGAGGCCGCCGCATGACAGCACCGCTCGTCACCATTCTGGACGATGAACCCGAAATTCGCCGGATGCTGACCGATGCGCTGGAAGATGCCGGGTTCCGCACCCAAAGCTTCAGCCGCGCCCGTGAATTCGAGGCGGCGCTGAA
>CAYGNB010000600.1:0-1637 GCA_964351135.1 uncultured Rhodobacterales bacterium
GACTTGATCTTGGCATACCAGTCCTTGACCACCGATTGCCGGTTCCAGTCCACGTCGGAAATGTAATCGAGCGCCGACAGATGCGCCGCAGCGGCGAAATCGGCGAGCGTCATCATATCGCCGGCCAGCCAGCGCCGCCGGTCCAGCAGCCACGCCATGTAGTCGATGTGATACTTGATCGCCTTCGCACCGGCCTTGATGTTGCCGCTGTCGGGATACCCCTGCCCGGTGATCTTCTTGTTGACCCGTTCATAAAGCAGGTTCGCCGTAACCTCGTGGTGAAATTTGTCGTCGAACCAGCCGATCAGGCGCCGCACCTCGTAACGTGCCTCGGGGGTGTCGGGCATCAGCGCGGGGGTGGGGCGGGTTTCTTCGATATATTCGCAGATCGCCGCGCTTTCGGTCAGCAGCTTGCCGTCCAGCCGGATCACCGGCACCTTGGCGGCCGGGTTGCGGCGCAGGAAATCCGGGTCCGCCTCCCAATAGCGTTCCTCGACCAGTTCGACCTCGATCTTCTTTTCCGCCAGCGACAGACGGACCTTGCGGCAAAACGGCGAGAGTGGAACGTGATAAAGTCGGGCCATGGTCATACTGCAATGGTTCGGGATTGCCGATCAATGCCCGGTCGCGGCGGGGTTTTCAATCCTCGAAACAGGCGGCCCGGCCATCTGCGCGGATCGTGGCCGCCCCGTCCATGATCTGTGCGGCGCGGGTACGCACCGCAGAGGTCGGTTTGCCCGCCGACCGCGATTTGGGTGCCGGCAGGATCGCCGCGATGCGCGCCGCCTGTGTGGGCGAAAGTTTCGCCGCCGTGGTGCCGAAATGATGTCTTGCCGCGGCCTCGACCCCGAACACACCCGTCCCCATCTCGGCCAAGTTCAGATAAATCTCGAGGATGCGGCGCTTGGACCAGATCAGTTCGACCACCGGTGTGATCGCGGTCTCCAGCGCCTTGCGCAGCCAGCTGCGCCCTTGCCACAGGAACACGTTCTTGACCACTTGCTGGGTAATCGTCGAGGCGCCGCGCTGGCCGCCGCCATCTATCGCCTGCCGGACCGCGGCCACGTCGATGCCCCAATGCAGGCAGAAATTGGCGTCCTCGGCCGCCACCGCCGACTGTGCCATGACTGGGGCGATCGCCTCCATCGCCACCCAGTCGTGTTCCACCCCGCCCAGCCGGCGCGACTCGGACCAGATCGTGTAGGTGGTGGGCGGATTGACCACCGTGAACAGAACCGCCAGCACCAGCACCAGCACGGCGAGTCCCAGAATCGCGCGCAGGATCAACCGGCGCGTCCGCAGCCACAGGCGTTGCACCAATGGATCTGCAGTCTTTGCGACCGATTTCTTTCGTGATGTCTTTTGGTCCGCTCGCGCCATGCCCCAGCTATATGCGGCGCGCGCGGGTCAGGAAAGCACCGGCCCGGCGATCCTGTTCAAGACGTGCAGCCATGCCACGCGCTTCGGTCAGGTCAGCATGGCACCCGCGATCAACCGCGATTCGCGGGCCGGTGCTTCGGGCCGCACGGTTCGCACCGGGTTCGCCGCGCCGAACAGCGCCGACGCTTCGGTCCGTGCCGCTGCCGAGGCGAAATGGCTTTCGGTCCAGATCCCTTCGGACCGCACCAGATGGTGCC
>CAYGNB010000601.1:0-1634 GCA_964351135.1 uncultured Rhodobacterales bacterium
TTCGCGCCTAGCTAAATCAGCCCGGGCGCTACTTCAAGCCGTCAATCCGGTATCGGCTTGCGGGAAAGATCGAACTTTCTGCGGTCGCGACCGGTGGGACGCCCCTTTCCCTCGTAAGACGGATTTGCAGGAGGATCGTCCCGGTCCCCGGTGAGATCCGTGTAAAGCGTTTGCGCCTCCGGGGCCGGTCCGCGCCGTTCGCCCAGAGCCTCGATCCGCACGACACGCACGCGCCGCGCCTGGGCAAAGGTCAGAACGTCACCGGGTCCGACCGCATGAGCCGGCTTGGATACCCGGTTGCCGTTCACGCGCACATGGCCCGAACCGACCAGCTTTGCGGCCAGGCTGCGGGTCTTGAAGAACCGCGCCTGCCACAGCCACTTGTCGACGCGCAGCCGATTTTGTACGCTTTCTTCCAAAGCGTTACTTGCCGTCCTTCAACCCCATCAGCGCTGCGGCAAAAGGGTTGTCGGGATCAATCACATCTTTTTTCTTCGGCGGCTTCGCGGAATAGGTCTTGCCCCCCTTGGGTTGCTGCCGGTCGGGTTTGCGCCCGCCCGGTTTGCCGCGCTTGCCATCGCGGGGCTGGCCCTTGTCGCCTTGCCGCTGGTCGCGGCGCGGGCCACGGCCCTGCTGGCGGTTGCGACCCCAGGTGAAGGTATAAAAGACCTCGCGTTCCGGCTCGGCCGGCGCATCGGCCCCAACGGCCTCGATAGCTTCATCGGGCGTGGGTTCCGATGCTGCCGCCGGTTCCTCCGGTTCGGCAACGGGCGCGTCAGAGGCCATCTCCGGTGCCGCGTCTGTTTCGGGCACCCTACCGGCCTCGGCGGGCACGTCTCCATCAGCCGTCGCGTCGGGCGCGGGATCGGCGGCAGGTTGCGGCACCTTGACCTTGTCGCGCTCACCTCGCTCGGCCTTGTAGCCCAGCCCCTGCATCAGGTCGGCGAACTGGTCCAGCGTCATGCCGGTGATCGACAGCATGTCGGGATTGGCTTCGAACCCGGCGCGGCTGTTCTCGGCCCTCAAGAGATCGGCGAGCCGTTCCAGCATGTCGATGCGGATGGCGCGCTCGCCCGCGGCCCGATAGCCGCTCATGGCGAAATACCCGGCGGGCACATCCTTGGCGGCCGGTACGGTGACCAGCCCGGGCGGCGGCGATTCGGGGAAATCCTGCAGCCCCTCGGTCAGCGACCACAGCAGCAGCCGCAGCCGGGTCGGCGCCGGTTTCAGCAACGCGGGCATGAAGACCGTGAACTGCCCGAACCGCAGCCCGTGCTTGCGCAGCGCCCCGCGCGCCTCCTGATCGAGCGCCTTGACCTCGTCAGCCACCTGCGACCGCGGCAGAATGCCGAAGCCCTCGACCATGCGATAGGCGAAACCGCGTACCGCCCCCTGCAGCGTTTCGTCCCGCTGAAGGTTCAACAGCGGTTCGAACAGCGCGGCAACCTTGCGGTCGATGAAATGCTGCAGCCGCCGCTCGACCTTTTGCGCCACCTCGGCACCGGCCACGTCGTCGACGAAGACATCGATCCGGGGCTTCAGCGGCTCCTGGCCGGGCATCAGTTTGCCCACCGCATGTTCGCCCCACATCAGCCCGCCCTGATCGGTAAAGTCGATCTCGGTATCGGGCGCGT
>CAYGNB010000602.1:0-1629 GCA_964351135.1 uncultured Rhodobacterales bacterium
GCACCGAGGGCAAGATCAAGGCAGCGCAATTCGCCCGCACCCGCAATGTGCCCTATCTGGGCATCTGTCTGGGTATGCAGATGGCGGTGATCGAGGCAGCCCGAAACGTCGCCGGGCTGAAGGATGCCGGATCGGAGGAATTCGACCACGAGGCCGGGCGGAAACGGTTCGAACCGGTGGTCTATCACCTCAAGGAATGGGTGCAGGGGAATTACACGGTCAAGCGCAAGATCGGTGACGACAAGGGCGGAACCATGCGTCTGGGCGCCTATGACGCGGTGCTTGCAGAGGGGTCGAAAGTCGCCGGTGTTTACGGCACGACCGCAATCGAGGAACGCCATCGCCACCGGTACGAGGTAGACGTCAAATACCGCGACAAGCTGGAAGAGGCCGGATTGCGGTTCTCGGGCATGTCGCCGGACGGACGCCTGCCTGAAATCGTGGAATGGACCGATCACCCGTGGTTCATCGGTGTGCAGTTCCACCCGGAACTGAAATCCAAGCCCTTCGCCCCGCATCCGCTGTTCGCGGAGTTCGTCCGCGCCGCCACGGAAAGCTCGCGCCTGTTCTGATCGGGCCTCATCTGGCGCTGACCTCGGCGAACGCGGGAGAGCCACCCCGCGGTAAAAGACCTGGCACGAAAACGGCTACGAACGCGGCGGCGCTGGTTGCCCGCCGGTTTCTCCGTCTGCACGACCCAATTCGAGGCGCAGCCAGTCGCTCAGGCTCCGAATGTCTCCATCTTCCCGCCGGCGTCCGAAAAGGCAGAACCCCTCGGACGGTGTCAGCGCGGGACCCGGCAGCCGGACCAGCCGCCCGTCAGCGATGTAATCGCCGGCAAGCGTCGCCTTGGCCAGGGCCAGCCCGCCTCCGTGCGCCGACATTTCCAGCACACCGGCAGAGGCATCGAAGCGCGGCCCCTGTACGGACAAGGACGGGTCGAGACGGGCGCCGACAAACCAGTCCCGCCAACCGACCGGGTCGGCCAGCACATGGATCAGCGGGCGGCCGATCACGTCCTCGATGCCCCGGATCTCGGTTGCGACCGATGGCGCGGCGACGGGGATGAATGTCTCGCGGGTCAGAGCCTCGGCCCCGGCGGGCAAACGATCGGTCGCGCCGAACCAGATCGCGCAATCCTCACCGCCCAGATGGTCGGGATCGTGCCAGGTTATCACGCTGATATGCAGATCGACCATCGGCGCGTGAGTGTGAAACCGATGCAGCCGCCGCGAGAGCCAGAGCATGGCAAAGCTGGAATCGACCCGAACGCGCAGCGTCCGGCGCGGCCCGGCGGCAAAGAGTTCATGCGTCCGTTCCTCCATACGTGCGAAGGCGCCCGAAATCGCGGGCAGATACGCCTGCCCGATGGGCGTCAGCGTCACGCCGCGCCCGGCACGGGAAAACAGCGGTGCGCCCAGACGCGCCTCCAGAAGCCGGATCTGCTGGCTAATGGCTGAGGGCGTCACGCCCAGTTCCTGCGCTGCTGCGGTGAACCCGCCGAGGCGAGCAGCGGCCTCGAACGCGCGCAACCAGGTCGGAGGGGGCAAACGGGGAATCATGGGCAGTCATTAATTAGATTTTCTAAATGAAAATCACAAAAACGGTCGTTTGCCCACGGCAAACACA
>CAYGNB010000603.1:0-1622 GCA_964351135.1 uncultured Rhodobacterales bacterium
TCGTATTCCAGCAGCAGGCTTTCGTGGCTGGTGTAGAATTCGACCGATTGCAGCGAATGGGCGGTGTCGCTGCTGACGCCGGCCGCCTTCATGAAATCGAGCGTATCGCTGATCCGGTTGGCCACTTCGCGATAGGCTTCGGCCTTTTCGCTTTCGGTAAAGCCCAGCGTCCAGGAATGGACCTGATGCACATCCGCGTAACCGCCGGTGGAAAAGGCCCGCAGCAGGTTCAGCGTGGCTGCCGCCTGCGTGTATGCCTGCAGCATCTTGCGCGGATCCGGCACCCGCGCCTCGGACGTAAAGGCCAGTTCGTTGATGATGTCACCGCGGTAGGACGGAAGCTCCACGCCGTCCACGGTTTCGGTCGGTGCGCTGCGCGGCTTGGCGAACTGGCCGGCCATGCGGCCCACCTTGATCACCGGCACCTTGGCGCCATGGGTCAGCACCATCGCCATCTGCAGCATCACCTTGAAGGTATCGCGGATCGCATCCGCGCTGAACTGCTCAAAGCTCTCGGCACAGTCACCGCCCTGCAGCAGGAACGCCTCGCCGCGCGACGCCGCGCCCAGATGCTCCTTGAGGCGGCGCGCCTCGCCGGCAAATACCAGCGGCGGATACTTGGCAAGCTGCGCCTCGACCGCGTGCAACGCGTCCTGATCGGTATAGTCGGGCATCTGAACGCGCGGCAGGGCGCGCCAGTCGGATTTCTGCCACTTGCTCATCGCATGTCCTCCGCTGGGTAGGATGAGAGGCCTCTATACAAAAGCCATGCCCCCATGACCATATCGGAATTGCGACACTTGACGCCGCAGACGGGCTTTGACCAAGGTGTGTAATCCTGCGGTATGCGTCGCGCAGGAACAGATTCGGGTGAGGGATTACGCGACGATGTCCGATCCACGTCAGATCATCGAGGTGGAAACCGCCGGCGACCGTCCGCGGCGCTTCGTCTTCGTCTTGCTCGAAGATTTCACACTGTTGTGCTTTGCCGCCGCACTGGAATGTCTGCGGATCGCCAATCGCATGTCGAACATGCAACTCTACACCTGGACGCTGGTCGGGGAAAACGGCAGCGAAGTGACCTGTTCGGCCGGAACGACCTTTCGCGTCGACATGGGGCTGGACGAACTCGCCCGCGATGACACCATCCTGATCTGCGGCGGTATCGACGTACAGCGCGCCACGACCAGGAAATTGCTGGGCTGGATCCGACGCGAGTCGCGCAAGGGACTGGTGGTCGGCGGGCTGTGCACCGCGGCCTATTCGCTGGCCAAAGCGGGACTTCTCGATGGCAAGCGCGCCACCATCCACTGGGAAAACGCCGACAGCTTTACCGAGGAATTCGACGAAATCCACCTGACCAAGTCGGTCTTTGTCATCGACGGCAACCGGATGACCACCGCCGGGGGCACCTCTTCGATCGACCTGATGTTAAAACTCATCGCGAACGATCACGGCGAAGAGCTTGCCAACGCGGTGGCCGACCAGTTGATCTATTCCTCGATCCGCACGGATCAGGATACCCAGCGGCTGTCGGTCCCGACCCGCATCGGCGTGCGCCACCCGAAGCTCAGCCAGGTGATCCAGATGATGGAGGCCAATATCGAGGAGCCGATCAGCCC
>CAYGNB010000604.1:0-1607 GCA_964351135.1 uncultured Rhodobacterales bacterium
TGGTGGAACGGTTGGATCGCACCTATGCGCGCGCGTTGCGTCAGGTCGATGCGTTGGACGATCCCGCTCTGGCAGGCGTGAGCAGCCCGCAAAGCCGTTTGCGGATCGAGGCGTTGCAGCAGTCGGTGAACGATATCCGCGGTATCGTTGCCGAAGAGCTTGGCCCGGTCCTGGGTGTGGCCGCGGGGTTCAATTCACTGGACGGAGACTGACCATGACCCATCGACGAGGATTCCTGGCGGGACTGCTGGCAGCCGGTCTGGTGCCGCGATCCGGCTGGGCAGAGGCCGGATCGCCCGCCTATCTGAGCGCGGCGCGCACCGCCAGTGGCGACTATGTGCTGATCGGTCTGTCAGAAACGCTCGATGAGGTGTTCCGCCTGCCGATGCCGGCGCGCGGACACGCGGCGGCGGCTCATCCGGTGCAGCCGCAAGCGGTGGCCTTTGCCCGCCGTCCCGGCATGTTTGCATTGGTGATCGACTGCCGGACGGGGGAGGTTGCAACGCAGCTTACTGCGCCCGAGGGGCGCCATTTCTACGGTCATGGAGTGTTTTCCCCGGACGGCAGCCGGCTGTTCACGACCGAGAACGACTATGAGAACGCGCGCGGTGTTGTGGGCGTCTGGGATGTTGCGGCGGGATACACCCGTTTGGCCGAGTTTGGGTCGGGCGGGGTCGGCCCGCATGACATCGCTCTGTTGCCGGACGGTGAAACCCTTGTGCTGGCCAACGGAGGGATCGAAACCCATCCCGACAGTGGCCGGGCCAAGCTCAACATCCCGACCATGGCGCCGAACCTGTCCTATCTCGATTTCGACGGAAACATGCTGGACCGGGCCGAACCGGATAGGCCGTTGCGCCGGAATTCGATCCGCCACCTGTCTGTGCGCCGCGACGGTCAGGTTGCGTTTGCCATGCAGTGGCAGGGCGACATCCATGACGGGGTGCCGCTGGGCGGGCTGCACCGGCGGGGCGGGGCCGTGTCCCTGTTTCAGGCCGAAACCGGTCTGTGGCGGGATATGCAGGGCTATGCGGGCAGCATCGCCTTTTCGCGCGAAGGCGACCGTGTCGCGCTGACCTCGCCGCGCGGCAGCCTGTTCGCGACCTTCGACGCGCGGTCGTTGTCCTTGCTGGAAACGGTCCGCAGCTCTGACGTTTGCGGGGTCGCCGAGGCCCGTGCCGGGTTTGCGACCACCGGGGGGGACGGATCCGTCGCGCTGAATGGTCAGCGTGCGCGTCATGCGCCGGGTCTGGCCTTTGACAATCACCTGGTGCGGGTTTCCGCGATCTGAACGCAAGCCGTGGTCCGCGATCTGAACGCAAGCCGTGGTCCGCGATCTGTGCTTCGGCCGCCTTTGTTCGGGCCGGGCCGATATGCTGATTTCTATTTCTTATTAAAAAACTCGGATTGACAATCCCGACTGAACCAGTCAGCTAAAGAGAGGGATAAAACTGGCGAGATCATGATGCCGACCGAGCCCAAAGACCCGGATCCGACCGAACCGAGGTCGGAGTCCCGTCCGTCCGAGCCGGATAGGCTGACGCTTGGCGATGTAACCGGAGACCACCAATGGCCGCAGGAATGGAACCTGGAAGCGCTGCTGGACC
>CAYGNB010000605.1:0-1606 GCA_964351135.1 uncultured Rhodobacterales bacterium
TATTACAAGACCTTCATGTGGCCGCGCCGGGCGTGGGAACGGCTCTATGAGCCGGTGATCCGGTCGGCGGCGGGGCTGGGCGCGCTCAGCGGTGAGGCAGACCCGGACCCGAACGAAAAGGCCTTTGCCTTCTGCGATCTGCTGGTGATCGGTGCGGGTCCGGCGGGGTTGATGGCGGCGTTGGTGGCCGGGCGCTCGGGGGCCGATGTGATCCTTGCGGACGAGGATTCGCGCATGGGCGGCCGGTTGCTGGCGGACCGCGAAGAGGTGGGCGGGCAGGCGGGCCAAGACTGGGTCGATACCGTGCTGACGGAGCTGGCGGCAATGGACAATGTGCGGCTGATGCCACGCACGACCGTTACCGGCGCTTATGATGGCGGCACCTATGGCGCATTGGAGCGCGTGGGGCATCATCGCCCGCGCCATCCGCATCTGCCGCGCGATTGTTTCTGGCGTATCGCCGCCCGGCGCGCGGTGCTGGCTGCCGGTGCGCTGGAGCGGCCGGTCGCGTTTCGCAACAACGACCGGCCGGGTATCATGATGGCCGGTGCGGTGCGGGCCTATCTGAACCGGTGGGGCGTCAGCCCTGGCAAGACGGTGACGGTCTTTGGCAATAATGACGATGCCTATCGCACGGCGCATGACCTGATCGCGGCCGGGGTGCATGTGGCGGGTCTGATCGACAGCCGCCATGACGGCCCGCGCGAGGATGCCTTTCCGGTGCATCGGGGTGCGGTGGTCTGCGATGCTGCCGGACGGCACGGGCTGGAGGCGATCACCATTCGCTCGGTCCGGGGCGAAGAACGGCTGGCGACGGATTGTCTGGCTGTTTCAGGCGGCTGGAATCCGACCCTGCACCTGACCTGCCATCTGGGCGGGCGTCCCGACTGGCGCGAGGACATCCATGCATTTGTGCCATGTCCGGGTGCGGTGCCGGGGATGCGCGCCGCCGGAGCCTGTAACGGGACGATGCCGACCGCCGCCTGTCTGGCCGAAGGTCGTGACGCAGCTGTCGCCGCGCTGGGCGAACTGGGTCTCACCGTGCCCGACGTCCCGCTGCCCGAGGCACGCCACGGCTATCGCGCGCCCGATCCGCTCTGGGCGGTGCCGGGCAAGGGGCGGGCCTGGCTGGATTTCCAGAACGATGTCACCGTGAAGGACGTGGCGCAGGCAGCGGCCGAGAATTTCCGGTCGGTCGAGCACATGAAGCGCTACACCACGCAGGGCATGGCCACCGATCAGGGCAAGAATTCGAACGTGGCGGCGCTGGCGGTGCTGGCGGACGCCACCGGGCGCGCGATCCCGCAGACCGGGACGACGACCTTTCGTCCGCCATTTGTGCCGGTGCCGATTGCCGCAATGGGGGCCGGCGGCGCGGGCAAGGGGTTTGCGCCGGAACGGTTCACGACCTCGCACCGGGCCAGTGTCGATCGCGGTGCGCTGATGATCGAGGCGGGGCTGTGGTATCGCCCGAGTTATTTTCCGGGCCCTGGCGAGACCGCATGGCGGCAGTCCTGCGACCGTGAGGTGCGCATGGTGCGTGAGGCGGTCGGGATCTGCGATGTCTCGACGCTGGGCAAGATCGACATTCAGGGACCGGACGCGG
>CAYGNB010000606.1:0-1604 GCA_964351135.1 uncultured Rhodobacterales bacterium
CGGATAGCTTCGCGCCGGCCATCGCTGTTGTTGGGATCGAGATTGGCGTCGCCGGCGATGACGAACCGCCTGTCAGGGGCCGGGCCGAACGCCCCATCGAGAAACAGGCGCCAGAACGCGATTTCGTCGTGGTTGCGCCGCCCGTTCCGGTCCTCCGGCCCGTCGAACACCGGTGGCGCTGCGTGAAAGGTCAGCAGATGAACCCGACCGATACCAGGCACGTCGATCGGCATCACCCAATGCGCGTTGGAGGACAGGCGTTGCACGTTCAGCGCTTCGGCAGACGGAAAGGGTTCGTCGTTTGCGGTTTCGGGCAGCAATGCACCGGGCAGATCGCGCCACAGCAGGGCGGTGAAATCGCGTATCTCATCAATGGCGACGGGAAACCGTGACAGTACGGCCATGCCGCCTTGCCCGGTGAATTCGCCGTATCCCTGCGCGTCGCCCGGACCGCTATACCGGCCATCGCCATCCAGATCCAGATCGGTGGCCATTCCACTATTGGGACGCGCGGCGAAACGATGCGGATAATCGGCACCTTCTTCCGCCAGGAGTCCGACAAACGCGGACAGAGCTGCTCCGTCATGATCCCAGTCGAATCCCTGCAGCGCCAGAATATCGGGATTTACAGCCGCAATGACACTGACGGCCGCCACCACCTGATCGTCTCTGCGCGCGATATCGCGCAGCAGCAGTCCGGGTCCGTTACGGGACAGTTCGGCGTTGAATGTGGCAATCCGCAGGTTTTCCGCCCCTGCGGCGCAGGCGAGAACCGCGGCCCAGACGAGGGCCGCGATCAGAACATATAGGCGCAAGTCAGACCCAGGGGCGCTGCGTGGCTGCCTGAGCCTCGAAGGCTTCGATGGCCGGAGCCTTTTCCATGGTCAGGCCGATATCGTCGAGTCCTTCCAGCAGGCAGTGTTTCTTGAACGGGTCCACCTCGAAGCTGAATACCTCGCCATCCGACGTGGTGATGGTCTGCGCTTCGAGATCGACGGTCATGCGGGCGTTGGCGCCCCTTTCGGCATCCTTCATCAACACGTCCACCACCTCTTGCGGCAGCGCGATCGGCAGGATGCCGTTCTTGAAACAGTTGTTGAAGAAGATGTCGGCAAAGCTGGGTGCGATCACGCAGCGGATGCCGAAATCCTTGATCGCCCAAGGCGCGTGTTCGCGCGACGACCCACAGCCGAAATTGTCGCCGGCAACCAGGATCTCCGCGTCGCGGTATTGCGGTTTGTTCAGAACGAAATCCGCGATTTCCTGACCATCGTCGTCGTAACGCATCTCGTCGAACAGGTTGACCCCCAGTCCCGACCGCTTGATCGTCTTGAGGAACTGCTTGGGGATGATCATGTCGGTATCGACATTGATCTGCGGCAATGGCGCTGCAATCCCCTGAAGGGTGGTGAATTTATCCATGTCAGTCTCCGGCGGGGCAGGTCCCCGCGATTTTCAGGTGTTGGTTTTTCCCCCGCCACCGCGGCGGAGAAAGAAGGCCAGCACGATCAGGCCCGATCCGTTGAACAGGAGTTCGATGCCCAGAAGGACGCCCAGAAGCTGCGGCGCGGCCACTGCGAAATTAGCCCAGATATAGCCCGCAA
>CAYGNB010000607.1:0-1603 GCA_964351135.1 uncultured Rhodobacterales bacterium
CACTGTCGGCACGGGATCTGCCGGACCACCTGCGCAGCTTGCGGGGACGGGTCGCTTGAGGATCAGTCGCGCGGCGTTGTTTCCGCCAGCAGCCGCCGGGCCGTATCCGCACAGGTTGCGATATGGGTGGCATATCCGCCACGGATCGCTGCCAGCATCGGCCGAACCCGGTTTGCCCCCGCCCCGACCAGCAACGCCATGTCTTTGCCGCGCATTTCGTCCAGCGACACGCCGATCATGCGCTGCTCCGGCTCGGTAACGACCGGGTTACCGTCACCGTCGATCAGCCGGCCGCAGATCACCCCGGCCGCGCCGCGCGTCCCGACCTCTTTCGCCAGACTGTCGGCGTCGATCAGCCCGGTGCGCACCACATGGCTGCCCGAATGGCAGGTACCGCAAGCGAAGAGTACCTTGTTGCAGCCCGCCACCGCGCGCAATTGTTCGGCGATCACCGGTTCGCGGCGCAACCGGTCGGCCAGATCGCGATCGGACAGCAGCAGCGGCACATGCAGATTGACGCAATGCGCACCGAACCGCCGCGCCAGCGTCGCCGAACAGGTTTCGGCGGCAAACCCCAGCGCGGCAGGGCGCGAGCCCACCAATTGCACCACTGTCAGATCCTTCAGCGCCACCCGCGGCGCGGCCTCGGCGATGCGATAGACGGTTTCGCCCCAGGCCACGCCCAGCGTATCGCCGGGGTCGAGCAGACGCGGCAGCCATTCGCCCGCCGCGACGGTCACGCGCTCAAGGCTGCGGCCCGGCTCTACGATGTCCGACGGCACCACCAGCGCATCGGTCAGACCGAACCGGTCGACCAGATCGCGGGCAAGCTCATGCGTCCGGAATATCTCGGGCTCCAGTGTTACCCGGACATAGCCGCGCCGCCGCGCCTCGGACAGGTAGTTGACCACGCTGGCGCGGCTGACCCCCAGCCGCCGCGCAATATCCCGCTGGTTCATGCCGCAGCGGTAATAGCACCAGGCGGCCTCGACGATCGCATCCCCGGGCGGCAAGCGGCCGGCGGAAGCCACGCCGTCGTCGCTGACCTTGCGCTGACCGTCTCCCACCGATCAGACAGCCGCGGCAAGGTCGGGGAACAGCGCGGCCAGCCCCTCGGGCGACGCCTCGCAAACGCCGCGTTCGGTGATCAGCCCGGTGACCAGCCGCCGGGGTGTCACGTCAAAGGCCGGGTTGCCGCCGGGTGTACCCTCGGGCGTGACCCGCACAACGTCCAGCCCACCATCCTCGTCCACACCCTGCACATGGGTGATCTCACGCCCGTTGCGTTCTTCGATCGGGATCTCGGCCACGCCATCCGACACCCGCCAGTCGATGGTCGGCGACGGCAGCGCCACATAGAACGGCACCCCGTTGTCATGCGCCGCCAGCGCCTTGAGATAGGTTCCGATCTTGTTGCACACATCGCCCGCGCGGGTGGTACGGTCGGTACCGGTGATCACCATGTCCACCTGCCCGTGCTGCATCAGGTGGCCGCCGGCATTGTCCACCACATAGGTATGCGGCACCCCGTGGCGGCCCAGTTCCCAGGCGGTCAGCGCCCCCTGGTTGCGCGGGCGGGTCTCGTCGACCCAGACATGCAGCG
>CAYGNB010000608.1:0-1603 GCA_964351135.1 uncultured Rhodobacterales bacterium
ACCGCCCTATCAGCGGCCGCCGCTGTCCAAAGGGTATCTGCTGGGCGAGATGGCGCTGGAGCGGCTGTTCCTGCGGCCCGAGAGCTTCTATGCCGACGAGACTATCGCGCTGCGTCTGGGGCAGCGGGTCGATGCCATCGACAGGGCGGCGAAAACCGTCAGCGTGGGCGGCGAAACCATTGCCTACGACCAGTTGGCGCTGACGACAGGATCTGTGCCGCGGCAGTTGCCCGCATCCATCGGCGGCAATCTGGCGGGCGTGCATGTGGTGCGGACGCTGGCCGATGTGGATGCAATGGCGCCCGACGTGACCGAGGGCGCGCGCGCTCTGATCGTGGGCGGCGGCTATATCGGGCTCGAAGCGGCGGCCGTCGCGGCCAAGCTGGGTGCCGAGGTGGTGCTGGTCGAGGCGGCCGACCGTATCCTGCAACGGGTTGCCGCGCCGGAAACGTCCGAGTTCTTCCGTACCCTGCATCGTGGTCACGGCGTCGATATCCGCGAAGGTGTGGGACTGGACCGTCTCACCGGAGAGGGCGGGCGTGTCACAGGTGCGGTGCTGAGCGACGGCAGCGAATTGCCGGCCGATTTCGTGGTGGTCGGTATCGGTATCGAACCCGCAACCGCGCTGGCACAGGCTGCGGGGCTGGATGTCGACAACGGTATCGCCGTGGATGCGCTTGGCCGAACTTCGGATCCGGCGATATGGGCGGCGGGCGATTGCTGTTCCTTTCCATATCGGGGCGGTCGGCTGCGGCTGGAAAGCGTGCCCAATGCCATCGATCAGGCAGAATGCGTGGCTGGCAACATGCTGGGCGCTGGCGTGGCTTACGTGCCGAAACCTTGGTTCTGGTCCGACCAGTACGATGTGAAGCTGCAGATCGCCGGGCTGAACACCGGCTATGACCGGATCGTGACCCGCCGGGGCGAGAGCGGCGCGGTATCCTTCTGGTATTTTCGCGGCGACGACCTGCTGGCGGTGGACGCGATGAACGATCCGCGCGCCTATATGGTCGGCAAACGTCTGATCGAGGCCGGGCGCAGCGCCGACGCGGCCGTGATTGCCGATGGATCCGCCGACCTCAAGACGCTGCTGCGACCGTGAGGATCATCGCGGGACGTTTCCGCGGCCGCGCGCTGGCCGCGGTCGGCAAGGGTGACGCGGGGGCCCATCTGCGCCCGACCACCGACCGGGTTCGCGAAAGCCTGTTTTCGGTCCTGTCCCATCTTGGTGTGCTCGACGGCGCGCGGGTGCTCGACCTGTTTGCGGGTACCGGCGCGCTGGGGCTCGAAGCGTTGTCGCGCGGGGCAGCGCAGGTCACGTTCGTCGATGACGGGCGTGCGGCGGCGGCGTTGATCCGGCGCAACGTCGAACTGACGAAAAGCGCGGCGGACACAACATTGATCCGCCGTGATGCCACCCGGCTGGGTGTCTGTCCGGGCGCGGCATTCGATCTGGTGTTTCTCGATCCGCCCTATGGCAGAGGGCTTGGGCAAAAGGCGTTGGTGGCGGCGCGGGACGGAGGCTGGATCGCCCCCGGCGCGCTGGTCGTCTGGGAGGAAAGCACCGAAATGGCGCCGCCCGAGGGCTTCGCGCTGGAGGACC
>CAYGNB010000609.1:0-1598 GCA_964351135.1 uncultured Rhodobacterales bacterium
TAAGCCCGCACCGTCGCTTCGAATTCCCGTGGCTTGTCCGCATGCAGCCAGTGTCCGGCGCCGGGGATTTTGGCAAAGCTGGCCTTGGGGAAATGCGCCTTGATCGTCGGGCGGTGTTCGCGGCGCACGTAATCCGACTCCGCCCCGGACAGGAACAGTGCGGGACCGTCCCAGGTGCCCGCGATCTGCGGAAATCCCATGATCTTCGGCATCTCCGCCTCGAGCACGTCGAGATTGAGCAGCCAGCGTTTTTCCTTCAGGTCGAGCGACTGGGTAAAGAAGCTCTGCAAGGCTCTCTCGACCCCCTGCGCGGCCAGTTGCGTTTCGGCCTCGGACCGCCGTGTGACCTGCGACAGGTCCACCGCCCGCATCGCTTGGATAAAAGGCAGTTGTGAATGGGTGTAGGCGACCGGCGCAATATCGGCCACCACCAGTTTGCGCAGTTTCGCGCCGTGGCGCAGCGCCAGCGTCATCGCGGCCTTGCCGCCCATCGAATGACCCAGCACATCCGCCTGTCCGCCAAACCGGTCGATCACCCCGGCCAGGTCGTCGGCCATGTCGTCGTAGCTGTGGCTCGGGAACCGGGGGCTGGCGCCATGGTTGCGCATGTCGGCGGCGATCACCTGCCGTTCGTCCGACAGGCGTTTCGCGATCACGCCCCAGTTGCGGGCCGATCCATAGAGCCCGTGGGCGATCAGCAGGGGCGGGGTGTCGGTCGGGGACCCGTGGGTGATGACGTTCAGCATGGGGACCGGGATAACCGCCCCGGCGCGGCGGCGCCAGCCCCGTTGAGGCCGCCCGCGCAACCGGTTAGGATCGGCCCATGACCGAAGACCTGCCCGCCGAAATCGACCGGATCGCCCTGTTGTTCAGGGACAAGCTGGGCCTGCGCGGCGGCGAGATCGGCCGCGTGGTTCGGCGCGCGCGTTACCGGGTGCCGCGGCGGATTCGCCGCAAGGCGGAGCAACTGGCCCAGGCCGCCCCGATCCTCGCCCATCCGCGTCTGCGGATGACGCTGGATCACGCGGCGCTGACACGCGCGGCCACGG
Organism: uncultured Rhodobacterales bacterium; assembly: GCA_964351135.1. Classification (GTDB taxonomy): domain Bacteria; phylum Pseudomonadota; class Alphaproteobacteria; order Rhodobacterales; family Rhodobacteraceae; genus Pukyongiella. The sequence goes on from CAYGNB010000609.1 coordinate 1,050, forward strand.
ATGTGGGGGCGTATCTGGACGGCGTCGATCCGGCCGACCGCCGCAAGGGCTGGTGGCTGGGGATGCTGGGTGCGCTGGCGTTCAACCTGCTGCTGTTCGGCGTGCTGCTGGTCGTGTTCCTGCGCTGGAAGGGTCTGTTCTGACACGAAAAAGGCGCGCGGGGTCCGCGCGCCTCATGCGATTTTCCGGCCGTGCTCAGAGGTCTGGATAGATCGGGAAGCGGGCGCAGAGTTCGGCCACTTCGGCCTTGACCTTGGCTTCCACCTCGCCGTTGCCGTCCTCGCCGTTGGCGGCCAGGCCGTCGACCACCTCGATGATCCAGTCCGCGATCTGGCGGAACTCGGTTTCGCCGAAGCCGCGGGTGGTGCCGGCGGGGCTGCCCAGCCGGATGCCGCTGGTCACGGTCGGCTTTTCGGGATCGAACGGCACGCCGTTCTTGTTGCAGGTGATATGCGCCCGGCCCAGCGCGGCCTCGGTGGCGTTGCCCTTGACCCCCTTGGGGCGCAGGTCCACCAGCACCACATGGGTGTCGGTGCCGTGGGTCACGGT
>CAYGNB010000610.1:0-1596 GCA_964351135.1 uncultured Rhodobacterales bacterium
AGGATCTTGCCGACGATGCCTTCATCGACAGCTTCGAATTCCATCGTCGCCTTGTCGGTTTCGATCTCGGCCAGCAGATCGCCGGAGCTGACAGTGTCACCTTCCTTGACCAGCCATTTGGCAAGCGTCCCTTCCTCCATCGTGGGGCTCAGCGCGGGCATCAGGATTTCGGTGGCCATGGGGGCATGTCCTCTTAGTTCGAGAATGAGTAGAGCAGCGTGACGACATCAATCAGCAGGATCGCCGCGCAAAACGTCACGAATAGTCCGATGACCAGCGCACGCGCGCGCGAGATCCGGGGATGGTTCCGGTTCAGCCAGTGCGCAAAGCCGCCCAGCGCGGTCGCATCGCGGTGCTCATGCACCGCCAGATAGTCGAGACCGAGTTGAAGCCGCTGCTGATCGAGCACGATATAGAGCACGGCGGCATAGGACACCGCGCAGGTAACGCAGAGCATGGCGCGGATCGGCCAGGACCCGGTCAGGCTGCCCTGCACGGCAAGCAGATCGAAGCTGATCGCATCGACGGCGCCAAGATTGAACGCAATCGAGACGAAGGACACGACGAGGAACGCCCCGCAGACATAGAGAAGGTTGCGGTCGTTTTCCTTGCGCGAGGCGACGATGCTTTCGAAAAGCCAATCGCCGCCTGCCGGCATGCTGTCGCCGTCGATCGTCATATCCTAGCGATAGGTCACTTGCTTCACCGCCGCGATCACCTCGTCGGTGGTCACCAGCGCCAGTTTTTCCAGGTTCGCGGCATAAGGCATCGGCACGTCCTTGCCGGTGCAGTTGATCACCGGCGCATCGAGCCAGTCGAACGCCTCCTGCATCAGCACCGACGAGATGTAGTTGCCCACCGATCCCTGCGGCCAGCCTTCTTCGACCGTAACGCAGCGGTTGGTTTTCATCACCGACCGAATCACCGTGCCGGTATCCATCGGCCGTAGCGTGCGCAGGTCGATCACCTCGGCCGAAATCCCGTCTTCGGCCAGCTTGTCGGCGGCCTCGAGCGCATACTGCATCCCGATACCGAAGCTGACGATGGTCACGTCGTCGCCTTCGCGCCAGATCCGGGCCTTGCCGAAGGGGACGGTGAAATCGTCGAGCTCGGGCACGTCGAAGCTGCGGCCATAGAGGATTTCGTTTTCCAGGAAGATCACCGGGTTCGGGTCGCGGATCGCCGATTTCAGCAGCCCCTTGGCGTCAGAGGCCGAATACGGCATCGCCACCTTCAGCCCCGGTACCTGCATGTACCACGCGGCATAGTCCTGGCTGTGCTGGGCGGCGACACGGGCCGCCGCGCCGTTGGGGCCACGGAATACCATCGGGCAGCCCATCTGACCGCCGGACATATACAATGTCTTGGCCGCCGAGTTGATGATCTGGTCGATCGCCTGCATGGCGAAGTTGAAGGTCATGAATTCGACAATGGGCTTGAGCCCGCCAAAGGCCGACCCGACCGCGATACCGGCAAAGCCGTGTTCGGTGATCGGGGTGTCGATCACCCGCCGGTCGCCGAATTCGTCCAGCAAACCCTGGCTGATCTTGTAGGCGCCCTGATACTCGGCCACCTCCTCGCCCATGAGATAGACGG
>CAYGNB010000611.1:0-1592 GCA_964351135.1 uncultured Rhodobacterales bacterium
GTTGCGCGCGACAGATCGATCATTCGCGCGACATCGCCGATCACATTGCGCATCAACGCGGCATCGGCAGCCTCCATTGCCACATCCGTCCCGGACCCGATGGCAACGCCGACCGTCGCCTGGGCGAGGGCGGGGGCGTCGTTCACGCCATCGCCGACCATGATGACGGTTTCCTCGCGGGTCATGTCGTGGATGCGTCCGGCCTTGTCCTCGGGCAGCATTCCGGCCATTACCTCGATGCCCAGATCGGCGCCGATGGCCTTGGCGGTGCGGGCATTGTCGCCTGTCATCATCAGCGCCGCAACGCCGGCGGCCTTCAGATTGGCAAGACCTGCGCGGGCGTCCTGACGGGGTTCGTCGCGCAGGGCGATCAGGCCCATAACCGCACCGTCCGCGACAACGACCGCGACTGTCTTGCCTTGCATCTCAAGGCGCGCGATCCGGTGGGTCAGATCACCCTCCAGCGGCGCGTGATCGGCGGCAAAGCGCGGTGCGCCTATGAACACTGCGCGACCCGCGACCGATCCCGCCATGCCTTTGCCGGGCACGATGCGCACGCCGGCGGCGGTGGGTGCGGCGATCCCGCGCGCTGCGGCAGCGGCGGTAATCGCATTCGCCAGCGGGTGCGAGGATTCGCGTTCGATAGCGGTCGCAAGCGCCAGCACCGCCACGTCGTTCCCGTCCAGAGCGACGATGTCGGTCACGACCGGTTTGCCCTCGGTCAGCGTGCCGGTCTTGTCGAACACCACGCGGTCGGTTTTCGCGATGTTCTCGACCACCGCGCCGCCCTTGATCAGGATGCCATGCCGCGCGCCTGCCGACAGGCTGGATGCGATGGCGGCGGGCACCGAAATCACCAGCGCACAGGGACAGCCGATCAGCAGCAGTGCCAGCCCGCGATAGATCCACGTCTCCCACGTGCCGAGGCCGATCAGCGGTGGGACAATCACGACGACGAGCGCGATCAGCAGGACGATCGGCATGTAGATCCGGGAAAACCGTTCGATAAACCGTTCGGTCGGGGCCTTGGCATCCTGCGCGTGCTCCACCAGGGCGATGATACGGGCGATGGTGTTGTCTGCGGGGGCGCGGCCGACGTGCACGCGCAGCGTGGCATCATGGTTGACTGTCCCCGCGAACACGGCGTCACCGACAGATTTGGTGACCGGAACGCTTTCACCGGTCACGGGGGATTCGTCGATGCTCGAGATCCCGTCGACGATTTCGCCATCCGCCGCGATCCGGTCGCCGGGTCGAGCAACGACGATCTGTCCGATCTGCAGGCTGTCGGCCGGGACCTGCCGCATGATCCCGTCATCGTCGACATACGCATTGCGCGGCAGCAGGCGGCCCAGCGCTTTGATGCCGGACCGGGCCTTTTCGGCGGCCAGTCCCTCGAGCAGTTCACCGATCATGAACAGGATGACGACCGCCAGCGCCTCGACTTGTTCACCGATCAGGATTGCGCCTGTGGCCGCGATGGTCATCAGCATCTGTATGGTGAAGACCGCGCCGAGCCGTGCTGCGGAGAAGGCACGCCGGGCAATCGGGAAGATCGCGAACGCGGCCACGGCGGTAAAGGCATATGGTTC
>CAYGNB010000612.1:0-1589 GCA_964351135.1 uncultured Rhodobacterales bacterium
TTCCGGCCCGGATCGCGGCCATGCGTTCGGTTGTCAGGGCCTCGATCAGTGCCCGAATCTCGCGCGCGGCCCGTTTTGTGCCACGTCGGTGGAACCGGGGTGCCCAGGCCGGCAGCGACAGGAACGCGGCCAGGTTCAGGATCGGCTGGTTGCGCTGATAATCGCGGAACCGGGCAAAGACCTGCGCCGCGACCTCATGTTCGATCGGGATCGAAAACAGCGTGCGAAAAATCACATCCGCCGCCGCATGGCTGGTGACCTCTTCGATCTCGACCGCCCCGTCCGCCTGCGCCTGCAGCCGCGTTACCGCCGCCTCGGCCGCGGCCCGCATAGCAGGATAGGTTTCGCGCAGTCGCCCGCCTTCGAAGGCCGGATCGATGATCCGCCGCTGGCGTTTCCATGTCTCGCCATTGGTCAGGAACACCGAATTTCCCAGCAACGGCCGCAGCCCTTCACCGATCCGACCCGATTTCGGGAAATCGTCGGGCCGGTCCTTCAGGACCGTTTTGACCAGGTTGGGCTGGTTCAGCAGGAAGGACCGGAAGAACGGCGTGCGGAACTCGGCCATCCACGCGCGGTATAGCCGCGCCGGCTGCGCCGACAGGATATCGTCGCGAAAGAGCCGCACATAGCGCCACAACGACACCTTGTCCGGGCGGGCGGGCGGTTTCGGCGGGACCGTCATGCGGCGCTGGTCGAGGTATATTTCGACATTGCCCTGTCGATGCGCGATCTCGACGGCTGGCGGCCCGCATAGCGGTCGCCCAGCGTCAGCGGACCGGCGGTGATACGGAAGTAATCGTAGTCGCCGGGCCGGTCGAAGGCGCAGAGATACTGGAAATGCAGGCGGAAGAACCGCCAGCGCAGGTCGGCCCAGCGTTTTTCCGACAGGGTCTGGGTAAAGGCCGCCGAAAACACCAACGGCCATTTCCTGTCGTCGGGCTCCACACCGCTGACCGCAACGGGATCACAGAGGGCAAAGGCGCAACCGTCGCCCGGGGCCGACACATCGACCCAGGCCAGCGCGTCACTGGACGAAAGATAGGCAAGATCGGCACGCAACCGGTGCGCATCCGGCAGGAACGACACCATCGGCACCACCTGCCCCAGCGTGAGCAACCCCAGCGCGGGGCCGTTCGCGGGAACCCGCCCCGCGCGGATCAAATCAGCGAGCACCGACACCGCCAGATGCGCCCCCGAGGAATGGCCGACCACCAGCACCTCGTCCGCACCACCGCTCAGCGCGGCAGCGATCCGGTCACCGAAGTCGACCAGCCGGGTTTCGAGTTCAGGCGGGTTGGCACCGCGCAACCGGGCCGAATAGGCATAATCATGCATCAGGTAATAGGCGAACAGCCGATTATCGCGCGATTTGAACCAGCGCATCAACACTACCAGCACGGCCAGCCCCGCCAGCAGTCCCGCCCCCGTGATTGATGGATGCACCCAGCCAAGCCCCGCCGCGCCGCCGATCATCACGCGCGCGACAACCCATCCGGCCAGCAATGCCAACGCCAGTTGTCCCAGCAACATGCCCACCGGATAGAGCGCCGCGATCACCGGCCCCTTGCGCATCCGCATCAGCCGCC
>CAYGNB010000613.1:0-1586 GCA_964351135.1 uncultured Rhodobacterales bacterium
GCCCGGCAATTGCCGTCCGGGCGATAGCCCGGCGCAGGTTTGTGGCACAGATGAGGGATAACCAGCCCGCGACCGTTGGCCACCTCCCAGATGGTCTGGCCCGGATCGGCCTCCACGTCCTGACCGTCCAGAACGAACCTCACCTTTTTCGACACGACCGCCTCCATCGTTTGCACCCACCTTACAACATGGCAGCGTGGGGGCGAGTCCGCCGTTTTCGACGTCGGCAGCCCGTTTTGCGCCACCGCAGCCCCTTCATCTTGCCCAAAAAACTCCCGCCGGAGGCTCCCGCCCTTTCCAGCCGCGCACCAGTCGCCTAAACCGGACGAAACGGAAACAGGCGCCTCATGTCACAGATCACGCTCATACGCCACGGGCAGGCCAATACGCAGGCCCGCAGCGAAACCGAATACGACCGGCTCAGCCCGCTCGGCCACCGCCAGTCGCAATGGCTGGGTGAACATCTCGCTACCCTGCCGGACGCGCATACCCGCATCTGGTGCGGCACCCTGAACCGCCACATGGAAACCGCTGCCTCGATGGGGATGCAGGCGCAGATCGTGCGGGACGAACGGCTGAACGAGCTGGAGTATTTCACCCTCGCCCAGATGATGGAGGAACAGCACGGCCTGCCGCTGCCCAGCGAACGCGAAGGTTTCGTCACCCACCTGCCGACGGTGTTCGCGGCCTGGGAACGCGGCGACATCGCCGATCCGCCTGAAAGCTTTGCCGCGTTCGACGCCCGCGTCCGCGGCGCGCTGGCCGATATCGCGGCGGAACCCGGCCCGGCGCTGGTGGTGACCTCGGGCGGGCTGATCTCGATGGTGATGCGGCAATCGCTGGGGCTCGATACGGCGGCGATGGCGCAGATGGCGCTGGCGATCATGAACACGTCGATGCACCGGCTCCACCCGATCGGGGACCGGCTCAGCCCGGTCCTGTTCAACGCGGTCCCGCATCTGGACAATCCCGACCGGCAATTCGCCCAAACGCATATGTAAGGAGCCGACATGACGCATCTCTGGGTCCGGGCCGAACAGCGCCCGAACGAACAACGCGTGGGTCTGACCCCCGACGGTGCCGGACGTCTGATTGCTGCCGGTATCAGGGTCACGATCGAGGAAAGCCGCACCCGCGCGATCCCCATCGACGGTTATGCGCAGGCGGGTTGCGATATCGCGCCCGAAAACGCCTGGCCCCGGGCCCCCCGCGACGCGATCGTCTTCGGTCTGAAGGAATTGCCCGAGGACGGCACGCCGCTGCCCCATCGCCACATCATGTTCGGCCATGCCTTCAAGGGTCAGCATTCGGGCCGTGCGCTTCTGGAACGCTTCAGGGACGGCGGCGGCACACTCTACGATCTGGAATACCTAGTCGACGAAACCGGCCGCCGGGTCGCGGCCTTCGGTTACTGGGCGGGTTACGCGGGCGCGGCGGTGACATTGAAAGCCTGGGCAGCACAGCAGCGCGGACAGATCTGCGGCCCGGTCGGCGTCTACCCGGACAAGGATGTGCTGATCGCCGAACTGACAGACGAACTGGACGCAACCGGTGCGCCACGCCCCCGCGCCATCGTGATCGGCGCG
>CAYGNB010000614.1:0-1583 GCA_964351135.1 uncultured Rhodobacterales bacterium
ATCCGTTCGGGCGGTGCGGGTACGGCCAGGGCAGCGGAATAGGCTGTCATGATTTTGTCGTGACGCTGCGGTAAAATCGCTGGAACATTCCAGCGACCGCCAAGGAAGGACCGCCCGTTGACGTCCCGCCGCCATATCGTCCGCGACATCAGCTATTCCCACTCTGCAGAAACACGGGGTGGGCGTGCGATGATCCGGCTGATGGAAAATACCACCGGCCGGTTGCGGCTGATCAAACGCGCCGACGGGTACGAACGCGAGGTCGCCAATGGCCGCGATTTCTGGTCGGTGCTGGTGGATCGCTATGGGCTCAGCCTCGACGTGGTCGGGGGCAGTCTGTCGAGCATCCCCGCGACCGGGCCGCTGGTTCTGATCGCCAACCATCCCTACGGTATTCTCGACGGGTTGATGATGGGGCATATCCTGTCGCGCACGCGCGGCGACTTCCGTATTCTCGCCCATCAGGTGTTCCGCAAGGCGGAAGATCTGAACCGGGTCATCCTGCCGATTTCCTTCGACCAGACGAAAGAAGCGGTGCGCCTGAATGTCGAAACCCGCAAGAGCGCGCTGAGCTATCTGGATCAGGGCGGTGCGATCGGGGTGTTTCCCGGCGGCACGGTGAGCACTGCCGCCACGCCGTTCTCGCAACCGATGGATCCCGGTTGGCGCGGCTTTACGGCGCGCATGGTGGCCAAATCCGAGGCCACGGTGGTGCCGGTCTTTTTTGACGGGCACACGTCGCGCCTGTTCCAGATCGCCAGCCACCTGCATTATACGCTGCGCATGGGATTGCTGATCAAGGAGTTCCGGAAACGGGTCGATACCCCGGTCCGTGTCGTGATCGGCGACCCGATTGGTCGTGATCGTTTGGAGCCGCTGGCGGGCGATTCCAGAGCGATGATGGATTTCCTGCGCAAAGTCACCTATGAGCTGTCCCCGAAACCGTTGAAGTCTTATGGCTACGGTTACGAGTTCGAGGAACAACACCGCGCCTGACGGCGCGTTACGGGACAGTTGAATGGCAATTGGCATTTTCGATTCGGGCCTTGGCGGGCTGACGGTGCTGGACGGGGCGGCCAAGCGGCTGCCCGATCAGGCATTTCTCTATTATGCCGACCACGCCCACGCGCCCTACGGTGTGCGTGACGCCAACGACATCTTTCAGCTGACCGAGGCGGCAGTGCACGATATGTGGTCGCGCGGCTGCGATCTGGTCGTTCTGGCCTGCAATACCGCCAGCGCCGCCGCCCTGCGGCGGATGCAGGAGGCGGGTGTGCCAGCAGGCAAGCGGGTGCTGGGGGTGTTCGTGCCGCTGATCGAGGCGCTGACCGAGCGGCAATGGGGCGATAATTCGCCGCCGCGCGAGGTGGCCGTTCAGCACGTGGCCCTGTTCGCCACGCCGGCCACCGTGGCCAGTCGCGCGTTTCAGCGCGAACTGGCCTTTCGTGCCATCGGCGTCGATATCGAGGCGCAGGCCTGTGGCGGGCTGGTGGATGCGATCGAGGACGGCGACATGATTCTGGCCGAGGCGCTGGTGCGGTCGCATGTCGAAGCTTTGAAACGCAAGATGCCGCAACCGCAGG
>CAYGNB010000615.1:0-1578 GCA_964351135.1 uncultured Rhodobacterales bacterium
GAATGGGCGCGGTTGGCAAAGCTGGTTTTCAACCGCCAGGTCATGCGTGGGCTGGCCGACGACTTGCTGGAGGCCGGGCTGGACGACGCTCTGCTCGATCACGCAGTCGGTTTCTACGCAACCGACCTCGGGCAACGGCTGGTCGAGGTCGAGAATGACGCCCATTCCGATGCCGACGGGGACGCACGGCTGTCGCGGGCTGAACGCCTCGTTACCCGGCTCGCCGACGAGGAACCGGACCGGCTCGACTTGCTGGCGCGGATGAACCGGGCGATCGATGCCTCGGGTAACAGCCTGAAAGCCATCCAGGAGGTGCAGGTACGGTTCCTTTTGGCGGCACATGCGGCCGGCATCGTGGAGTTGCGCATGGACCCGGAGGAATTGCGGGCCTTCATGCGCGAACAAGAGGCCGAAACCCGCCGCGAGATGGAGCGCAATGCGCTTTTGGGCGCGGTATGGACCTATCGCGATTTCACAGATGCCGAGATCGAAACCTACCTGAATGCGCTGGAGGAACCGCAGATGCAGGATGTCTATGCCTTGCTCAACGCGGTGCAATACGAAATCATGGCGAACCGGTTCGAGGCGCTGGCCGCGCAGATGGCGGGCTGGCGCCGCGGACAGGATATCTGACCCTAGTTACCGTTGCCGGAAACCGCTTGACAGGCTGAACTTGCGCGGCCATAAGCGCGCATCCCGGCCGGATGCCCCGCGCCGGGTTTTGCAGTCAATCACGCCCGACAGGGCGCGCTGTCCGCGGTGGCCGAACTGTAAATCGTACGGCCGAAACGCCCGCAAGGGGACCACAGGACGCGGTGAAGAAGGAAAACGCGATGTTTGCGGTCCTCAAGACCGGCGGCAAGCAGTACCGGGTCGAATCCGGTGACGTTCTGCGCGTCGAGAAGCTGGCGGCTGACGCCGGCGAGAAAATCCAGTTCAACGATGTCCTGATGCTGGGCGGCGAGGAAACCGTCGTCGGCACGCCGCTGATCGAAGGTGCGGGCGTGCAGGCCGAGGTCATCGACCAGATCAAGGGCGAAAAGCTCATCCATTTCGTGCGCCGCCGCCGCAAGCATTCCAGCAAGCGGACCAAGGGCCATCGCCAGAAGCTGACCCTGGTGCGGATCACCGAGATCCTCGCATCGGGCGCCGACAAGACCGGCGTGAAGGCCGCAACCGGTGCCGGCTCGGTCGCAGGCGATGCGGCGCCCGCCGCCAAGGCAGAGGCACCCGCAGGCGCGGATGACCTGAAGAAGCTGTCGGGCGTTGGTCCCGCGCTCGAGAAAAAGCTGCACGCCGCCGGTGTCACCAGCTTTGCGCAGGTCGCGGCATGGACGGATGCCGACGTTGCTGCTATGGACGAGAAACTGTCGTTCAAGGGCCGGATCGAGCGTGAAGGCTGGATCGAACAGGCCAAAGAACTGGCCAAGGGCTAAGGAGAGAGAGAATGGCACATAAGAAAGCTGGCGGTTCCTCCCGCAACGGCCGCGACTCCGCGGGCCGTCGCCTTGGCGTCAAACTTTTCGGTGGTCAGGCCGCAATCGCGGGCAACATCATCGTGCGTCAGCGCGGCACCAA
>CAYGNB010000616.1:0-1569 GCA_964351135.1 uncultured Rhodobacterales bacterium
CGGACCTCGTTCTCGCCGCCGATGTTGTAACTGCGCCCGACCGCGCCCTTTTGCATCACCAGCAGCAGCGCCTCGGCATGGTCCTCGACATACAACCAGTCGCGCACGTTCTCGCCCGCGCCATAGACCGGAATCGGCCTGCCCGCGAGCGCATTCAGGATCACCACCGGGATCAGTTTCTCGGGGAAATGGTACGGGCCGTAATTGTTCGAACAATTGGTCAGCACCACCGGCAACCCGTAGGTTTCGTGCCAGGCACGCACCAGATGGTCGCTGGCCGCCTTGGACGCCGAATAAGGGCTGCGCGGATCGTAGGGCGTTTCTTCGGTGAACTGGCCGGTATCACCCAGAGAGCCGAACACCTCGTCGGTGGAAATATGATGGAACCGGAACCCTGCGGGCCGCCCCTGCCCCATCCACCAGGCGCGCGCGGCCTCCAACAGCGTGTAGGTGCCGTTGATATTGGTCTCGATGAAGGTGCCCGGCCCGTCGATCGACCGGTCCACATGGGATTCGGCAGCCAGATGCATCACCGCGTCGGGCCGGTGATCGGCCAGAACCCGATCCATCGCCGCGCGGTCGCGAATATCGGCGTGGACAAAGCTGTATCCCGGCGCATCGGCGACGCCGGCCACGTTGTCGAGACAGGCCGCATAGGTCAGCGCATCCAGATTGACCACCTCATGCCCGTCGGCGATCGCCCGGCGCACCACGGCCGAACCGATGAAGCCGGCCCCGCCTGTCACAACGATCCTCATGCCCCGCCCTCCCAGGTGAAGGGGCTGTCGAAATCCGCAAGCGGCACGGCGGCGGCGTCCTTGTCGCTCAGCACCGGGGCGCCATCGATCCCCCAGTCGATGCCGCAACTGTCCCAGCGCACCGCGCCATCGCAGTCGGGCGCATAGTAATCGGTGCATTTGTAACAGACCTCGGTCTCCGGCTCGCGGGTGACGAACCCGTGCAGGAACCCCTTGGGCACCAGCAGCTGCCGGCCATTTTCGGCGCTCAATTCGATACCGAACCACTGGCCATGGGTGGGGCTGCCCCGGCGAATGTCGACCGCCACATCAAAGAGCCGCCCGCGCCCGCAACGCACCAGCTTGTCCTGGGCATGGGGGGGCGACTGATAATGCAGCCCGCGCAGGGTACCCACGGCCCGTGACAGCGAATGGTTGTCCTGCACGAAATCCAGATCGACCCCGTGTTCGGCCAGCACCCGCCGGTTCCAGCTTTCGGAAAAGAAGCCGCGTGCGTCCCCGAACCGTTTCGGGGTCAGCACCAGCAGCCCGGGCAAGGGCGTGGTTTCCACCTGCATGCTCAAATCGCCTCGTTTGAAATTCCGCGCGCCGGGCTTTGTTGCACAAATCGGATAAGGGTTGGACTCCCCTTTTCCCCGGACGAAACTATCCCAAGGGTTCTGTGAGGGATATGCCAAGTTCGTATCGCCATGGCCGTATTGCATAAACCGACCGCTGGCCAGATATCCCCTCCCTGCTGAATGTTCGGGTTGCGCAAATTGCCTCAGAAGCACCGGATTGGGTGACGTGGGACCCGGCAACAGGCGCTCGA
>CAYGNB010000617.1:0-1561 GCA_964351135.1 uncultured Rhodobacterales bacterium
TCAGCGCGTTCAGATAGGCCGGGAAGGTGGCGACCAGCGTCTTGCCCTCGCCGGTTTTCATTTCGGCGATGTTACCCTGATGCAGGAACACCCCGCCCATCAGCTGCACGTCGAACGCCCGCAGGCCCAGCGCGCGTTTCGCCGCCTCGCGGCAGTTGGCAAAGGCTTCGGGCAGGATATCGTCCAGGCTCTCGCCATCCACCGCGCGTTTACGGAATTCCTCGGTGCGGGCCTTCAGCCCGTCATCGTCGAGCTTCTCGAACTCAGCTTCGAGCGCGTTGATCCTTTCGATCAGCGGGCGGGTCGCCTTGATCTTGCGGTCGTTCGGCGTGCCGAACACCTTTTTGGCGAGAGTTCCGAATCCCAGCATTTCCACTCCGGCTGATCTGTCTGTTCACGCGCCTGGCATGGTGGCTTTCACGGGCTTGCCCGCCCTGCACGCAACCCATAGATACGGGGGTGAAGAACAGCCGCTTACAGGCCTCAAAGCGATGTAAGGGGCCGTTGAAACAGTGTCAACGCCGCGCGCTGTCGCGCGGCCCCTCACACAGGATGATTACATGCCCAAAGGCCTTTCCACCCTTTCCGCCCTGGCCATCGCCGCGGTCCTGACCCTGCCGTTGCCCGCCGCCGTCGCGGCGGAATCGGAACCGGATGCAGACACGGTGGTCGCCACGGTGAACGGCAAGGAAATCACGCTGGGTCATATGATTATCGCGCAGGCTTCGTTGCCGCCGCAATATACGCAGATGCCCGCCGACGCGCTCTACGATGCCATTCTCGATCAGCTCATCAAACAAGAGGCGCTGAGCCAGGCCGAAACCGGCGATCTGCCGCGTTACGTTGCGTTGTCGCTGGAAAACGAACACCGTTCACTGCTGGCCGGCGAAGAAATCAGGAAAGCCGCGGACGCTGCCGGCGATGAAGCGGATGTGAACGCCGCCTACAAAGAAATGCTCGCCGGTGGATTCGATGGCGACGAATTCAATGCGTCTCACATTCTGGTCGAGTCCGAAGACGAAGCAAAGGCCATCAAGACGCAGCTCGACGAAGGCGCGGATTTCGCGGAACTCGCCAAGGAAAAATCCACCGGCCCGTCCGGACCCAATGGCGGCGCGCTCGGCTGGTTCGGCAAGGGCGCGATGGTGCCCGAATTCGAGGCTGCGGTGGTGTCACTCGAACCCGGACAGGTTTCCGACCCGGTGCAGACCCAGTTCGGCTGGCATGTGATCCTGCTGTCCGAGACACGCAAGCAGACCGCGCCGGAACTGGACGAGATACGCGACCAGATCGTCGATCAACTGCGCACGGACGCGATCGATGCCAGGATCGAAAAAGCGACCCGTGACGCCAACATCGAACGGCCGGTGATCGAGGGGCTGAACCCCGATGTCATCCGCAACCTGGATCTGGTAAGGAACTGACCCGTGGCCGCCGATCTGCCCGTTTCGCCGCTCGCTCCCGAACGTTTCCCCGATCTGCCCGAAATTGCCGGGGTCCGGTTTGCCGCGGGCGAGGCCGGGGTTCGCTATTCGGGGCGCGATGACGTAATGCTGGCGGT
>CAYGNB010000618.1:0-1554 GCA_964351135.1 uncultured Rhodobacterales bacterium
AAGCTAGGGCTCTACGCTGGCGCCAACTCTGTCAAACGCATCCTGACCGACGCTGCCATCCACCCGAGCCCTGAGCCCAACGACAAAGGGCAACGTTGCCGCCAACGCGCTGCTCAAGGTTCTCAAGCGGTTCGATCCTGAGCTGACAAACCATGGCTTCCGCAACGCGATCAAGGAGTTCTGCCGGAAGCGCCAGCTATTGGGCGCGCGAGATGGCGAAGCTCGGCCATGACGCCAAGCTCATTGCGCCGCAATATGTCCGGCCTTTCGTCAAGCACCAAAAGAATGATGCGGCCGATGCCGAGGCGATCGTGATCGCCGCTCGACAACCCGAGATGCGGTTCGTCTCCCCCAAGACCGAAGATCAGCAGGCTAAGGCAACGCTGTTCCGCGGCCGTGAGCGCCTCGTCCATCAGCGCACCGAACTGGTGAACGCGCTGCGGGCATTGCTCTACGAGTATGGGCATGTGTTTCCTGCCGGCATAGGCCATCTCAAGCGGATCGAGGCGCTGGTCGAAGACCTCGCCTGCGACCTGCCGGCCCTGATCATCGCGGAATGCCGCGATATGCTGGCGCAGATTACTGAGAAGTCAGACAGGATCGACGCGAAGACCAAGGCCTTGAAAGAACTGGCGACGGCGACCGATACGGCGCGGCGCCTGCAAACCATGCCAGGGGTGGGTCCTCTGACGGCGCTGGCGGTCGAGGCCTTCGCGCCTGACATGGCGCAGTTCAAGTGTGGCCGGGACTTCGCGGCTTGGCTCGGGCTCGTGCCGCGGCAGTATTCTTCCGGCGGCAAGGAGCGCCTTGGTCGGATATCGAAGGCCGGTCAGAGGGACATCCGACGGCTTCTGGTCGTCGGTGCAATGTCGCGATTGAATTGGCTCGGGCGCCGATCGATTCCGGAGGGCTCGTGGCTCGCAAGGATGCTGGCACGGAAGCCGAAGATGTTGGTCGCGATTGCGCTGGCGAACAAGATGGCCCGGCAACTCTGGGCGATTATGATGAAGAATGAGGATTACCGAGATCCGGCACTGGCGGCCGCGACATGACCATTATGTCGCAGTCGTCCGGGGTCGGTGTCATGGGGGTGTGAAAAGTCGATGACCTGAATGGGCACAACGATCGAAAGATCAGGAATGGGAAAACCAGATAGGGCCTACGAGCTTAAAGCTCGCTCTACAGATTTGGACCCGTTCCGCGGATCACCATATCGGCCAGCGGCTTCTGATAGCGCCGCGATGAAAGGCCTTACAGAAGACTGCATTCGATCACACGCCAATTGGGGTCAAAAGCTACTTGCACTACGGGCGGCAACCACAGAAGACCCTAGGTCGAGCCCGACCGAGATAATCTTCGACATGACCGCTCTCCTATGTGGATCGCGGCAGACCCACCTTGGCACACTGATGCCGTCGGGGGAGGCACATCATCAAAGCCCATTCTGTTCTAGCAGTCGCCAGGGCCGCAGGCAACGCTCAGAGGAGCGGGGGCAAGGTAATCGCGCTTCAGAAGCCTTCGATGAGTGTTCGCAGGAAGTCATTGCTCCATCCT
>CAYGNB010000619.1:0-1552 GCA_964351135.1 uncultured Rhodobacterales bacterium
TCCGCAATTTCTCCATCGTCGCCCATATCGACCACGGGAAATCCACGCTCGCCGACCGGCTGATCCAGGAAACCGGTACCGTCAAGGACCGGGACATGAAGGAGCAGTTGCTCGACGCGATGGATATCGAGCGCGAGCGCGGCATCACCATCAAGGCCAACACGGTGCGCATCGATTATCGCGCCGATGACGGGCAGGATTACGTCCTGAACCTGATCGACACGCCGGGCCATGTCGATTTCGCCTATGAGGTCAGCCGCTCGATGCGCGCGGTCGAGGGATCGCTGCTGGTGGTCGACAGCACCCAGGGGGTCGAGGCGCAGACGCTGGCCAATGTCTATCAGGCCATCGATGCCGACCACGAGATCGTGCCGGTGCTGAACAAGATCGACCTGCCCGCCAGCGATTGCGACCGCGTGGCCGAACAGATCGAGGACGTGATCGGCATCGACGCCAGCGGCGCGATCCGGGTTTCGGCCAAGACCGGTCAGGGCATCCACGAGACGCTCGAGGCCATCGTCACCCAGCTGCCCGCGCCCACCGGCGACCGCGACGCGCCGCTCAAGGCGATGCTGGTCGACAGCTGGTACGACGCCTATCTGGGCGTGATCGTTCTGGTGCGGATCATGGACGGGGTCCTGAAAAAGGGCGACCGCGTGCGCATGATGTCGAACGGGTCGCTGCACCATGTGGACCGGATCGGCGTGTTCCGCCCGCAGATGGAAACCATTGGCGAACTGGGGCCGGGCGAGATCGGGTTTCTCACCGCCTCGATCAAACAGGTGCGCGACACCTCGGTCGGCGACACCATCACCCACGAGAAGAGGGGCGCCACCGAACCGCTGCCCGGCTTCCACCCCTCGGTGCCGGTGGTGTTCTGCGGGCTGTTCCCGGTCGATTCAGCCGAATTCGAGGATCTGCGCGACGCGATCGAGAAACTGGCGCTGAACGATGCCTCGTTCAGCTTCGAGATGGAGACCTCGGCGGCGCTGGGCTTCGGGTTCCGCTGCGGGTTCCTCGGGCTGTTGCATCTCGAAGTCATTCGCGACCGGATCGAACGGGAATACGGGATCGAACTGATCACCACCGCGCCCTCGGTGATCTATCACATCTACATGCGCGACGGGACCATGCGCGAGTTGCACAACCCCGCCGACATGCCCGACCTGACCCATGTGGACCACCTCGAAGAGCCGCGGATCAGGGCGACCATCCTCGTGCCCGACGACTATCTGGGCGATGTGTTGAAGCTCTGCCAGGACCGCCGCGGCATTCAGGAGAACCTGACCTATGCCGGGTCGCGGGCGATGGTGGTCTATGACCTGCCGCTGAACGAGGTGGTGTTCGATTTCTACGACCGGCTGAAATCGGTGACCAAGGGCTATGCCAGTTTCGATTATCAACTGACCGGCTATCGCGCCGACAACCTGGTCAAGATGCAGATCCTCGTGAACGACGAACCGGTGGACGCGCTGTCGGTCATGGTCCACCGCGACCGCGCCGAGATGCGCGGCCGGGCGATGGTGGAAAAGCTCAAGGACCTGATCCCGCG
>CAYGNB010000620.1:0-1542 GCA_964351135.1 uncultured Rhodobacterales bacterium
TCCGGCGCCGCCTTCGATGCCGAGGCAATCGCCGCCTTTACCCGTGCCGACCGCGCGGCGCTGCCCGAGACCGGCGGCGCGAAGTTCTACACCGACAAGATGCCGGAAAACTACCGGTTGGTGGGATTCCTGCGCACCGCCTGTCCGACCGCCCGGTTCATCTGCCTGCGCCGCGATCCGCGCGACGTGGCGCTGTCCATGTGGCGCGAAAACTTCGACGGAACCGCGCTGGCCTATACCTACGATTTCGCCGCCATGGCAGACCGCTTCAACCTGTTCGCGGAAACCATGCGCCATTGGCACCGCGTCTTTCCCGGCACCATTCTCGATATGCGTTACAAGGATCTGGTCGCCGACCCGCAGGCCGCCAGCCAGTCCATGGCCCGGCATTGCGGGCTGGTGTGGACACCGGAGATGGCGCACCCGGAACAGGGCGCCGGGGCGGTCCTGACTGCCAGCGCCACGCAACTGCGCCAACCGGTTCACGCCCGATCGGTCGGGAAATGGCGCCAGCATACCGAGATGCTGGCCCCCTTCATCGCCGGACTGGATCCCGAACTCTGGCCCGAGATCCGCTGAACGTCACTTGCGCGTGATCCGCCCGTCCAGACGGGGCTGATACGGTGCGTTCGCCGCCAGATACTCTGCCGTCACATCCGCCAGATCCGGGCCGAAATCATAGGCGTTCTTGTCATCGCCCGAGAACATGCTGAAACCGTCCCCGCCATTGCGGACAAAGTTGTTGGTGACCACTTTGTAGGTCGCCGCCGGATCAATCGGCGCGTATCCGTCCGGACCGGCAACCAGAACCTCCTGAACACGACCTTCGTTCGGCGCCACCGAGGGATCCCAGATGAATTTCAGCCCGGCAACCTGCGGGAACCGGCCCTTGACCTCTTCGACCTGGCTGACCCCGTTCTCCAGCGCGTCGATCACGACCTGACCGGTGATCTCGAAGGTCGACAGGGTGTTCTGGAACGGCAGCACGGTCAGCACTTCGCCCATCGTCACCTCGCCCGCGTCGATGCTGGCGCGCAACCCGCCCGAATTGGCAATCGCGATGGTCACGCCCTGCCCGGCCACCCGGTCGAGCATCGCATCCGCAACCAGGTTGCCCATCTCGCATTCCTCAACCCGGCACACCGACCGGTCGCCTTCGATGGTCGCGCCACTCTGCGCCACCACCTTGTTGCGAATTTCGTCCAGCGGACCGGCAAGCTCGGTGATACGTGCCTTGACGGTCTCGTCCTCGGCCACGGCGGCGTCCATCACCAACGGCTCGCCCACGGCCTCGGTGACATTGCCGCCATCGTCGAAGGTGACGTTCAGTTCGCCCAGAAACCGGCCATAGGCATAGGCCTGCACGATCTGCACCCCGTTCACCACGGTCGGATAGGGACCGGCCGCCCGGTCCGAACTGTTCGACAGCAAGGTGTTGGAATGACCGCCCACGATCACGTCCACGCCGGTGGTGCCGGCTGCAATCCGCTGGTCTTCGACATACCCGGAATGCGACAGCAGGATGATCTTGTTCACCCCTTC
>CAYGNB010000621.1:0-1531 GCA_964351135.1 uncultured Rhodobacterales bacterium
GCGAAGCACACCGGCCGGCACAAAATCTTGACCTTTGCCGGCGCAGGGGCTGTGATATATTCTCTATTGGTAACCTTCATTTCATTCATTCAAGGGTAATGACAACCATGGTCCGCCCCAACAAAATCACAGTTTTCATCGCCGCGGCCGCGTTTACGTTCGCCGCCCCCTTCGCCGTTTCCGCACAATCCGAAACCGAAATGACGGCCGAAGAGATGACCCAGGCCTTCAAAAAACAGAAAACTCGGGGCCTCGTGATCGTGCCATCGGGCGGCGATCAGCCTGCTGCGGCAACCGAATCCGCATCCGTCACACCGGCGGCGTCTCCGGCCTATACCGCCGTGGATCAGGGCGATCAGGTAAATGTGCAGATTTCCTTCGATTTCGACAGCGCCGCGTTACGTGCCGATCAGAAACCGAAACTGGCCACGCTCTGCCAGGTCATGAAAGCGGTCGACGTGTCGGTGTTCCAGATCATCGGCCACACCGACAGTTCGGGCGGGGCCGCCTATAACGAACGGCTGTCGCTGCTGCGCGCCGAAGAGGTCAAGCGCCACCTGGTATCCGATTGCGGCATCCCCGAGGATCGGCTGCAGGCCATCGGCATGGGCGAAAACGCGCCCTATGACAGCGCCGACCCCGGTGCGGACGTGAACCGCCGCGTCGAATTCCAGGCCCTGGGCTAAACCGCTGGGCACATCCATGAACAGACAGGGCGGAGAGGACGCGCCGTGATCGATTCCCGCCCCGGCGATGCCTTCCAGCCCGGCGATCTGGTCAACAACACCTATCGCATCGAAAGCCTGCTCGGGCGCGGCGGGACCTCGGATGTCTACAAGGCACGGTCCGAAATCTCGGGCCGGCTGGTGGCGCTGAAGGTGCTCAAGGCCGAGTTTTCCGGCAATGAGGACTATCTGGTACTGCTCACCCGCGAGGAAGGTATTCGCGAGGTGCGCCATGACGCGGTGGTGCGCTATTCGGAAAATCACCGCACCGAACACGGGCTGGTCTATCTGGTCATGGACTATGTCGAAGGCCCGGCGCTGGACCGCAAGCTGAAACAGGGGCCGATGCCGGCCGACGAGATCCTGACTGTCTGCCGCCGCGTTGCCGAAGGCCTGCAGGCCGCGCATGAACGCAATATCGTCCATCGCGACCTGAGCCCCGACAATATCATCCTGCGCGACGGCGACCCGGCGCAGGCGGTGATCATCGATTTCGGCATCGCCAAGGACACCAACCCAGGCGCGGAAACCATCGTCGGCAATGAATTTGCCGGCAAATATGCCTATGCCGCGCCGGAACAGCTCAGCGGGAATACCGACGCGCGGGCGGATATCTATTCGCTGGGGGCGCTGTTGCTGGCGAATTTCCGCGGCGCATCCCCCGATATCGGCAACAGCCCGATGGAGGTCGTCACCCGCAAGGCGGAACCGCTGAACACCGAAGGCGTCCCCGAACCATTAAAGACCCTGATCGACCGGATGACCGCGCCGGACCCCGAGAACCGGATGCAAAGCGCGGCCGAGGT
>CAYGNB010000622.1:0-1528 GCA_964351135.1 uncultured Rhodobacterales bacterium
GCCTCTTCGTCCTTGTTGATGGCGACGATGATCTTGCTGTCCTTCATGCCGGCGAGGTGCTGGATCGCGCCCGAGATGCCCACGGCGATGTAGAGGTCGGGGGCGACCACCTTGCCGGTCTGGCCCACCTGCCAGTCGTTCGGCGCATAGCCCGAATCGACCGCCGCCCGCGACGCGCCCACGGCGGCGCCCAGCGTGTCGGCCAGTTTCTCGATCAGCGCGAAGTCCTCTTCCGAGCCCACGCCGCGGCCGCCCGAGACCACGATCCCGGCGCTGGTCAGCTCGGGGCGGTCGGATTCGGCCACCTTGTCCTCGACCCAGTCCGACAGGCCCGGATCGGCGGCAGCCGACACGGTCTCGACCGGGGCGGCGGCCTGTTCGCCGGCCGCGTCGAAGGTCGAGGTGCGGATCGTGACCACCTTCTTCGCGTCGGTGGATTTCACCGTCTGCACCGCGTTGCCCGCATAGATCGGGCGTTCGAACGTGTCGGCATCGACCACGCCCGAGGCGTCCGAGATCACCATCACGTCCAGCAGCGCGGCCACCCGCGGCATCACGTTCTTGGCGTCGGTGGTGGCGGGCGCCACGATATGGTCGTAATCCCCGGCCAGCCCGGCAACCAGCGCGGCGGTCGATTCCGCCAGCCGGTGCCCCAGCGAGGCATCCTCGGCGACCAGCACCCTGGACACCCCGTCGATCTTCGCGGCGGCGTCGCCCGCGGCGGCGGCATGGGCCCCGGCGCAGAGCGCGGTCACCTCACCCATCTGTTTCGCGGCCGTGACCGCCTTGGCGGTCGCGTCCAGCGCCAGCTCGCCATTGGTCACCTCGGCAAGAAGAAGAACAGCCATCACACAGCCCCCGCTTCCTTGAGTTTCTCCACCAGCTCGTCCACCGAGCCGACCATGATCCCGGCGGCGCGTTCCGCCGGTTCCTCGGTTTTCACCACCTGAAGGCGCGGGGTGACATCGACGCCGTAATCGGCGGCGGTCTTCTCGTCCAGCGGCTTCTTCTTGGCCTTCATGATGTTCGGCAGCGACGCATAGCGCGGCTCGTTCAGGCGCAGGTCGACGGTGACGATGGCCGGCATCTTCACCTTGATCGTCTGCAACCCGCCATCGACCTCGCGGGTGACCAGCGCGTGATCGCCCTCGATGCCGACCTCGGAGGCGAAGGTCGCCTGGCTCCAGCCCAGCAGCGCCGACAGCATCTGACCGGTCGCGTTCATGTCGTTGTCGATCGCCTGCTTGCCCGCCAGCACCAGGCCCGGCTGCTCTTCGTCGATCACCGCCTTGAGGATCTTGGCCACCGCCAGCGGTTCGATGTCGGTATGCACGTCGTCGGCCGCCACAACCAGGATGGCCCGGTCGGCCCCCATCGCCAGCGCGGTCCGCAGCGTCTCCTGCGCCTGCTTGACGCCGATCGACACCGCCACGATCTCGCTCGCGACACCCTTCTCCTTCAGACGGATCGCCTCTTCAACGGCAATCTCGTCAAACGGGTTCATCGACATCTTCACATTCGCAAGATC
>CAYGNB010000623.1:0-1526 GCA_964351135.1 uncultured Rhodobacterales bacterium
ATGACGGGGTGCGCTATGGCCACCGGGCGCGGCTGGAACAGGGCGACGGCATCACAGAGATGTATGAAAAAACCCGCGCCGAAGGTTTTGGCCACGAGGTGCAGCGCCGGGTGATGATTGGCACCTATGTGCTGTCGGCGGGTTTCTACGACGCCTATTACAACCGCGCGCGCCGGGTCCGCACGCTGATCAAGCGCGATTTCGAAGAGGTGTTCGCGCAGGGTGTGGACGCGATCCTGACCCCGGCCACGCCGTCGGCGGCCTTTGGCCTGGGCGAAATGACCGATGCCGATCCGGTCGCGATGTATCTCAACGACGTGTTCACCGTGACCGTGAACCTCGCCGGTCTTCCCGGCGTGGCTGTGCCTGCGGGGCTGGACCGGCAGGGACTGCCGCTGGGGCTGCAACTGATCGGCAAGCCGTGGGAGGAAGGCGACCTGCTCAACGCCGCCTATGCGCTGGAACGCGCCGCCGGATTCGACGCCCGGCCCGGCAACTGGTGGCAGGGCTAGCGCGATGCGTCCGGCCCTGACCGCCCTCGCCGCGCTGGCCGCTCTGTCGGCCTGTTCGCCCGAGATACCGGGCGGCCAGCCGGATAACTATTTCGGCTCGCCCAAGGTGCTGGACGCGCAACTGGCCGGGGGCACTGCAGGGCAGCCGCTGCCCCTGCCCGCAGCAATCGCCACGCAGCCGCTGCCCAATGAGACCGCCGCACCGGAAGACGATATCGCGGCAGCCACCGCCGCCGCGCTGGCGTCCACCGCGACCACCGCGACGGCAACCTCGACACCGGTTTCGAATGCGGGGATCTCGGACGAGAACAGCTTTGCCGCAGTCAAGACCCGTGAATCCATCGAAAGCGATGCCGAACGGCTGGCCCGTTACCGCGCGCAGTATCAGGCCGTCGAACCCACGGCCGTGCCCGTGCGCCCCGCCGGCGTCGGGCCCAACATCGTTGCCTATGCACTGTCGCAGACCAATCCGCGCGGTACGCGGATCTACAGCCGCTCCGGCCTCAGCCTCGCCGGCGGGTCGCAACGCAACTGCAATCGCTTCTCGTCACCCGATCAGGCACAAATCGCGTTCCTCGAAGCGGGCGGCCCGCAAAAGGACCGGCAGAATCTGGACCCCGATGGCGACGGCTATGCCTGCAATTGGGATCCCGCCCCATTTCGTCAGGCGGTGCAGAACTGACCCCGATCCGGCATCCGTCACTCAGTTTCGGCGACCGCCGGAACGGGCTGGAGCCGTCACTCATCGTGCTGCACTATACGGCCATGGACAGTGCACGGGCAGCACTCGACCGGCTGTGCGATCCCGCCGTCGAGGTATCGGCGCACTATCTGATCGGCGGCGATGGCACAGTTTGGCAGATGGTGGACGAAGCCAAGCGCGCCTGGCACGCGGGCGCGGGCGAATGGCGCGGGCTGGATGACATCAACTCGCGCTCCATCGGGATCGAGTTGGACAATCGCGGCGACCAGCCGTTTTCGGAACCGCAGATGGCTGCGCTCGAACAGTTGATG
>CAYGNB010000624.1:0-1515 GCA_964351135.1 uncultured Rhodobacterales bacterium
GCTATACGACCCAGTTTACTTGATCATCGTTCAACCGCCACGCCGATCCCTTTTTTCACACTCACGGACCATTCAGGCACGGCGGTTATATCGAAAGGGATTTTTGATGTTTTACAAGGACGAACGGCTCGCGCTGTTCATCGACGGCTCCAACCTCTATGCAGCTGCGAAGGCCCTGGGTTTCGATATCGATTACAAGCTTCTACGCCAGGAATTCATGCGCCGGGGCAAGCTTGTACGCGCCTTTTACTATACCGCCCTTCTGGAAAACGACGAATATTCGCCAATCCGGCCGCTGGTGGACTGGCTGCATTACAACGGGTTCACCATGGTGACCAAACCGGCCAAGGAATACACCGACAGCATGGGGCGCCGGAAGGTCAAAGGCAACATGGATATCGAGCTGGCGGTAGATGCGATGGAACTCGCGCCGCGGGTGGATCACATCGTGCTGTTTTCCGGCGACGGCGATTTTCGGCCCCTGGTGGCCAGCCTGCAGCGTCAGGGCGTGCGGGTCTCGGTCGTTTCGACCATTCGCAGCCAGCCGCCGATGATCGCCGACGATCTGCGCCGCCAGGCCGATAATTTCATCGAGCTCGAGGAATTGCGCGACGTGATTGGCCGGCCGCCGCGTGACCACGGCGAACCGCGCAGCGTGGCCAACGGCTGAGATCAGCCGCCGGCCTGGTCGTTCATGGCGTTGTGCCGTTCGACAATCGCGGGCGGCCAGGTGCTCTTGATGTAGGCCAGCACCGCGAGGATTTCATCCTCGTCCAGAATATCCCCGAATCCGGCCATGCGACTCTTGTAGCCGTCGCCCACGAGGCGTTCGGTTCCCAGCGTGGTGATTGCGACAAGCTGCCCATCCGGGTGATGCCAGGTGTGGCCGGTCTGGTCATGGGGCGGCGCTGGCAGATAGCCCTCGGCGTCGCGTTCGCGCCAGTTGACCTGCCCCTGCAATCTGTCGCCGTGACAACTGGCGCAGTAGTCGCCATAGATCTGCGCCCCCTGCGCCACGGCATCGGCATCCCGATAAGGCAACAGCCCCTGCGCCTGCGCACCCGGCCGCAGCATCCACGCCGATCCCGCCACCACCGCAACAACAGCGAGCCCGATCGCCACACCCGTTCTGTTCATGCCCATCCTCTCCGCTCATCGGTCCGGGCGGTTTCGTGACACCTTCCTGCGCTGGAAGGTCCAGTCACGACCGCGTGACCGCAGCCGATATGCCCCACTCCACCGATCATCTCTGATACCGCCGGTGACTGGACCCGGCGCGCGCAACCGCTTACTTGTCGCGGACAAGGAGACCGCCGATGACCGATACCCCACCCCTCACCCTCTATCTGGCCGCGCCGCGCGGATTCTGCGCGGGCGTGGACCGGGCCATCAAGATCGTGGAAATGGCGATCGAGAAATGGGGCGCGCCGGTCTATGTCCGCCATGAGATCGTGCACAATCGGTTTGTCGTGGACGGGCTGCGGGCCAAGGGCGCGGTGTTCGTCGAGGAGCTCG
>CAYGNB010000625.1:0-1509 GCA_964351135.1 uncultured Rhodobacterales bacterium
AACCCGCTGATCCTGCTCGATGAGATCGACAAGATGGGCCAGGATTTTCGCGGCGACCCGGCGAGCGCGATGCTCGAGGTGCTGGACCCGGAACAGAACAACACGTTTGTCGACCACTATCTCGAGGTGGAATACGACCTGTCGAACGTGATGTTCCTGACCACGTCCAACAGCTATAACATGCCGGGGCCGCTGATCGACCGGATGGAGATCATCCCGCTGTCGGGCTATACCGAGGACGAAAAGCGCGAGATCGCCCGCAGTCACCTGTTGCCCAAGCAGGTGAAGAACCACGGGCTGAAAAAGGACGAGTTTTCGCTCACCGACGATGCGCTGACCGCGATCATCCGCACCTATACCCGCGAGGCGGGGGTTCGGAACCTCGAACGAGAGATTGCCAAGATCGCGCGCAAGGCGCTGACGCGGATCGTCCGCAAGGAAGCGGACAGCGTTTCTGTGACGGCCGAAAATCTCGACGATTTCCTCGGTGTGCCCAAGTTCCGCTATGGTCTGGCCGAGAAAGAGGATCAGATCGGCGTTGTGACCGGGCTGGCCTATACCAGCGTCGGTGGCGAATTGCTGAGCATCGAGGCGCTGCGCCTGCCGGGCAAGGGCCGGATGAAAACCACCGGCAAGCTGGGCGATGTGATGAAGGAATCGATCGAGGCGGCGTCCTCCTACGTCCGCTCGGTCGGCCCGAAACTGGGGATCAAGCCGCCGCGCTTCGATTCCTGGGACATCCATGTGCACGTGCCCGAAGGCGCCACGCCCAAGGATGGCCCCAGCGCGGGCCTGGCGATGGTGACATCGATCGTCTCGGTCCTGACCCAGATCCCGGTGCGCAAGGACATCGCCATGACCGGCGAGGTAACCCTGCGTGGCAACGCCCTGGCGATCGGGGGGCTGAAGGAGAAGCTGCTCGCGGCGCTGCGTGGCGGTGTCACCACGGTGCTGATCCCGCAGGAAAACGAAAAGGATCTTCCCGAGATCCCCGACAACGTGAAGGAAGGCCTGACGATCATTCCGGTAAGCCACGTGTCGGAGGTGCTGGAGCACGCGCTGGTCCGTCAGCCCGAACCGGTGGAATGGGACGAGGCCGCCGAAGAAGAGGCCGCCGCTGCCCGTGCCGCGCTGAAGGATGGCGACGAAAGCGCGTCGGCCACCGCGCACTGACAGCTACGTGCCTAAATTTCTGGGGCCGGTACCCAATGGGTGCCGGCCCCTTCCTGTTTGCGTCAAGGTCGGGGGCCGTGCGTATCAGCACATGATGATGCCGCCGTCCCAGTCCGGGTACCGGACGATGGACCGCGTCGAATAGTCATAGGTATAGGCCTTGCTGTTGGCCTCGCCCGACAACCGGAACGGGGCGCCGTCGTGGTCGATTGTCGCCACTTGCGGCCCGGCCGGCGTGGTATAGTGGATGTCGTAGACCCATTCGATATAGTGAGCCGTGGTCATCGCGTGAAATTCGACGATCTCCACCTCGTTCCGGGACACGTAGAACACCTC